>CAZPZF010000119.1:0-10129 GCA_964590705.1 uncultured Spirochaetales bacterium
CCCGTCCAAGGAAAACGAGAGATAGGCAGGGGCTCAGTACACCTCGGACATGATGCTCACGTCATGCAGACGCCCGGGAACCGTCTCCTCGACGAACTGAACCGATTTCTGGAGGATCCCCTCTCCGTAGCTTTTTGAATTGGAGATGATGGCCGCCCCGATGTGCGCGAAGAGGAGGGAATCGAGAAGATCGACCTCCGCAACCGTCATCCGATACCGTTTCTGGAGCTTCTCCTTGAGCGAGGAGACGATCCTTCTCTTCTCCTTGATCGATTCCACACCGGGAAGCTCGATCACCAACTGCATCATGGAAACGACCATACGCCTTCAGCCCGTGAACAGATCGCGCATCGCGTCCTGATCGAGAGAGAGAGCTCCCTTGCCCGCGCCGCCGTCCTGACGATTCTTCAGGGGGAGGAAGGTTTCGTTGTACGCGCGGGCGAGCGCGAAGATGTCGTCCTCGGGGAACCGGGGGTCCTCCTTCACCTCGAGGTTGTACCCGTTCTCCTCCATCCCCTTGCGCATGACATAAATCGGATCACTGACCGTCATGGCGAAATGCGGGCTGTAGATGAAGAGGTAGACGACGACCATCACGATGATGACCGCACAGTACATGAGATTGTCCCTGGATTGCATCGCGTTGGACATCCTGCCGTCGAGGAAAACCGTGCATCCCTCCCCCTCCACGTATCTGTAATCGTTTGGACCAAACCACTTCTGATAGTATTCGTCCGGGAAACGGGAGAAAACCGTTTTCCCTTCCACCTCGAGGATGAGGATCTCCGACCGGGTTTCCAGGAAGGGGGAAAGCCACGCCCCGCCGGCGGCGAGCGACCCTTCGATGCCCGCGATCAGGAGATCTTCGTTCCGTTCCTCGAGAGTACCGCTGTCGGGAAAAGGAAACACAGCGCCCAATGTCGAGAACCCGATGATCGTGAAGATGACGGCGGATACGCCCATCGTCGTCACCGACGCCACATGCCGCTGCGCCATAGGGGAGTCGACGTACTTGATCTCCCTGAATATCTTCACGAACCTGAGGAGCCTGAGCACGCGGGCTATCCTGATGGCCTTGATCACCTTGAGCAGGTTAAGGATGCCGCCCGCGCCCATGGCCAGGCTCCCGGAGAAGAGGAGAGACGCGGCCATCGGTCCCGAATTGAACATGAGGAGGGGAACCGAGGCGAAAAAATCGATCCATCCCCGTTCCCTGAACAGGTAGCCGCGTACCTTGCCCCGCGAGACGGCGAGGTAGAACCGTACAAGAAATTCCACGGTGAAAAAAAGGTCGAACCCGAATCCGGTAAAGACAAGGGCTCTCCGGATATTCCACGGCCACCCTGCCAGCACGGCCGCGTCCTCCAGCACGGTCTGCACGAGTACGAGGAGGATGGCAGCCATCACCACCACCTCGAGGAATCCTTGCTTCTTTTCTTCCATCTTGGTCACCATCCGTTTTCCGCCGCTGTCTTGTAGAATTCGTCGATCAGCTTGACATCGAATCCGAAGAAACGAAAATTCCTGCGCGCAATCGAGAACCAGCTCTTCTCCTGCGTATCGGCGCCGCGGTCCACCCTCATGTTCCTCCGATACTGCCTTCCCAGGGCAGTAAGCACTCCGGAGATGCGCGCGGTAGCCTCGATGTACCGATTGTCGACGCTGCTCACGCTGCTGAAGACGGCGCTGTGAAGGACCTCCTCGGGGAGGAACGGCAGCTGCTCCTTCGCGGATGCGAGGACCTTTTCCGCAAACGGTACCTGGATCAATCCCGACTGGTTCCCCTGTCCGCCGGCGGCGGAATAGAGGAGGACGATCGGCTTTAGGAGCACAGAAACCTTCACGTAGTTCCGGATCTCCTCCTTACTCATCCGCAGCCGCTGAACCTTCGTAAGTTCGAAATGGGTGTACTCCTTCCTCGCGAAGATCTCGTCGATATACCGATCCACGATTCCGGACTGGATCGCGGAAAACGATCCGGAAAGCTCCCTTCTCGCCTCAGGCTTCTTCAGCATCCCTGATACGAACGCGAACAGCTTGGCCTTACCCTCCGGGTCGACTCTGAGGTTCGGTTTGAGAAAGGCGATGAATCCGAGGTCGAGACCGTCGAGCACGAGCCGTTCCAGCGCGGGAATCATCTCCCTGTCGGTTGCCGCAAAAAGGGCGGAGAGAAGCCGGGACAGGATCTGGGGCCAGGTCTCCCTGGGAAAGTAGCTTTCCGAGGCGAGAGTGGGGCAGAGCTGCGACGAGTTGATCTGCAGGAACTGGACGATCTGTTCCTCTCTCTGCAGCGGGTAAAAATCAGTAATAGCCGGGTTTGCCATGAGCTTGTTGATGAAGGTTTCAGCCTTCTTATCGTGTTCGTTCATCCCAGTGTTCCAGAAAAATGGATTTGCATGAGCGCCTGTTTCCCCATAATATAGCAGGAGTGGATCGTTGGAAAGGCTCCAGCCGCGCTTTTTTCCTCGTGTTTCTCTTCTGCGCCGTCCGTGCACCGATCTCCGGGTATGACGTCATCCTGCCTGACGAGGAAGCCGCCACGTCGCTCGTAAGCGCGAGCCTCTCCGACGCAGATGTCGAACTCTTCCTTTCCGGAAGCTGGAAAAGCTCCATCGGACTCTCTGGATCCTGGGGCACCTCTCCCGGCTCGGAAGGGCTTGTTTCCGCAGCCTTTCCCGATCTTACCCAGGGTTTCCTCTTCACCCAGTCGCCGGATATCACCGTCTCCCTCCTCATGATGAACCGTTTTCTCTTCGAGGCGTCCTTCATCGAGGGATATGAACTGAACACCTTCCTCCTCGCCTACCAGGGCGCGGAGGACGAACTGCTGAAAAGCGTACGGATCGGAAACACCGGAACGGGGATCTCCCCCCTCCCCTACCTTACGGTTCCCGATCCCGCACCCGACTCCCTCGGTGTGGCCTTCGAGCTCGGCTCCGATCGTTTCGAACTCGAGGGAATGCTCAGATACGACTCCTCGTACGAACAGACAAAGCTCTACCGGGGGCACTACGAAGTCACCGAATCCCGGATCCCCCTCGGTTCGTATATCCGGGGAACATACTTTGCCCTTCCCGGCGGCGACTTTTCCTCCCTCCTCATCCTCGTGGAACAAAAGGGAGGAAACATTGAAATAGACGGCAGGAGCTACGCGGAGGCGGATTCCTCCGGATACGCCATCTCATACGCATCCGGAACCATCGCGTTCGACGAAGCTCAAACCGTGCGCGTCCTGGCGACTTGGGACGATATCCCCTGGGACGAAGAGACCGGAATAAAGGGGACCTCCTACGCGGATTTCAGGGTCGACTCCGGAGGGACCGCGTACATGATCCTATACGACCCGGGACGGAACAGCCCCTGCGAACGCTGCGGATTCTACCAGCTGTCGATGGACGCCGATTCGACCGACCGCTTCGACGCGTGGCTCGTCCCACGCGGGGAAACCGAAGGCGAGCGGCTGAGTTATGCTTTAGATGCCGAGAACGACGTTTTGGCAGTTCAGGGGGTGCCGGCGGACGACGAATTCGATGCCATCTCCGCCTTTCCCCTCATCTCCCGGTATCCCGGGCTCTACGGGGAATTCGCGGATCTGCGCGAATCCTCCTACGACACCGAAATCCTCGCGGAAACGCTCGAGGAAGTCGAGGCGTATGAGCTGCCTTCGGATATCATCGCCGGGTCGCTCATCGTGTACAGGAACGGACGGGTCACATCGGACTATTCCATGGTTGAAGGCGCAATCGTCTTTGCCGACGAGGTGGGAGACTCCGAGCGGATCGAACTGACCTACCGCACCACATCGTCTCGGGACCGGGGCGGGGACATCCTTTCGGCCGTGGGAGGAAGTATCGCCCTCGGCACGGCGGGAGATACCCTCTCAACGGGAATCGGGTTCCGCTGGAACATGGGCGGAGGGTACGCAGAGACCGCGGCGGAAAATCCCGGCTCCCTCCTCGCCTCCGCCGAGATCTCCGGATCCCACGGATCCTTCTCCTACCATATCGGGGGAGGATTCTCCCTCTCCACGCCCAACACCACCGGCAAGCTCAGGCTGTTCGGCATGGAGGGAAACCGGCTCGCGGTTTCCTGCTCCGACGATACGGTCTTTCCAGCCTCGGTTCCCCGTACGATCCCCGGGTGCACCGTGGAAAACCGCGGGATCCTGTACTACAAGGACTACCGTTTCTCCACGGCCATCGGAGGAACGGTAGCCATGTCCTATGCCTGGGAGATTCCCGAAGATCAGATCTACCCGTATGAAACGGGAAGCAGGCCAGGTCCCTACACGGCGGCTGCGGCCGAGGGCGACCCCTTCACGACTCCGGTCATCGCCCTCGACTACCTCCTCGGCCCGGGCGAATGGGTCGGCGGAATCATCGCGGTTTCAAAAAACCAAGTTCCCCCGGACCTGTCCGGCTACACCTCCCTCTCCTTCTCCTGGAAGCTCGAAAGCGGTGCGGGAGAGCTCCTTGAATGGTACGTGGAGGTCGGGTCGACGGGCGAGGATCTGGACGGAGACGGCGTCCTCGACGCCGAATCCTCCCTCCATTCCCGGGGATACTCCTTCGACCATGGCGATACGGTCCTCCTCGTCGGTGGAGGGCCCGAACTGACCGGAAACGGATATGTGGACACCGAGGACATGGACGGGAACGGCGTCCTCGACGTGGAAAGCGAGAACGCGCTCCTCAGCCTGACCGCGGACACCTCCTCCGGGCTTGCCAGACCCACATCCGAATTCGTTACGCAGACCATCCCCCTGACACGGGAGATGCGCTCCCGGATCAGAAGAGGCGCGGCCATCCGCATCGTGGTCGTGAACAGAGGCGCCGAGGAACGCGCCGGACGCCTCCTGGCGGGGAATATCGCCTTCTGCGGAGGCTCTTTCGGAGAAGAGGGTTCCGGTTCGGGGAGCGTCTCCGTCTCGGAGCAGGAGGAGGATGATGGTGTGGAATCGGTCTTCCCCGAGATCGGGACTGTTTTTCATCCCGAGGGGGAGGAGCAACGGGGCCTGAAGGTCTCATGGGGGGAGCCTGATAGCCTCACGGGAAGCGCGACGATAACCGGTTATACGGAAACCGTGGGAACCGGAGAGTACGGATCACTGGTCTGGTACATGAAGGTCGTCGAATCTGAAACCTCGCCTTCCCTCTCCATCGCTTACACCGATGCCGAGGGAAACGGGATCCGCTGCGACTTTACGGCTGAAGCGGGGGATTGGCGGAAATACAGCCTCCCTCTCTCGGGAGGCGCCCTCTCGATAAACGGGGAGGAAACCGGATTCACGTCATTGGACGGATCCGAAGATACTTTCTCCAAATTCACCTTCACGGTATCGGGTTCCTCTTCCGGAACCATCCTCCTGGACGAGATCCACCTCGCGGACCCGAAAATCGGGGTTTCAGGCGCTTTCAGGGCGGGCATATCCTACGCGAAGGCAGGTCCGATCCTCCAGGTCGGCGCGGTCGCCGTCTTGAGCGATTTCTCCCTGACACAGGAATTCCTCGGTAGCGGCGCAAGATTCGCGGCCGGATTCATCGATTCGACTCGTTCGATCATCTCATCGGTGACAGAGACCTCCTTCTCCCTGTTTACCCTTGGCATCGAGGCGGCCCTGTACTGGGACTTCACCGATTCCGAATCCCTGTGGGGCGGAAGCCATACGCTTACCCTGCCCCTCGGGTGGGTGCGGATAACCGACTCATTCCTCTACAGGGATCTTGTCGACGAACTCCTCTACGAGCGGGAAGACAGCGTGTCCATCACCCTTCCGAAAGCGTTGTCCTGGATGCTTTCCTCCTCTTCCGCCCTCATCAACGGCACTCTAAAACAGATCTGGAAAACATCCGTCGATTCCACGTTCCCGGGCCCCGTAACGCTCGCGGTTGACGCCGAACTGCGGCAGCTTTCCGCGGATTTTTCCTTGCTCCAAACCGGGTATTTTCCCGCCTGGATCAACGGTTTTCAGCAGATCCTGCCATATAAACAGGATCTCCTGCCGAAACGGTATGGGGAGTTCTCTCTCTCCGCCTCTGTGGACACGGAGCCGGTCGGATTCTCGCTTGAACCGGAGTTCGGGTACAGCATCATCGGCTCAGAGCAGCGGATCTTTACGACCTACGGCGAGGTCTCTCTGTCCCTCCCCCTCGCCTTTTCCCGCGCAGACTCCACAGAATGGGGTTTTTCGCTCGACTATTCGCGGAATTTCAGCCTACGCGATGAAACGGAGGGAATCGGAGAGATGACTGACTTTGTTTCAGATCTGAGATACATGGCTTCGTCGGTCGCCGGTTTTGCCCCCCTGTATCGATCGATTCCCATATCCGAGTTCTTTATGGAATCGACCTCCCTTTCCTTCACCGAGCAGACCGATTCATGTTCCGAGGCGTCGTATACCCCGGCGGTTTCCTTGAATTTCACCATGAGCGAGGGTTCGAGCTGGCTCAACCTGTTCATTCCGAACATCTTCCGGATCTCCCTTGAGAGAGAACTCCTCCGGAAAGGCGATACGATATCGGATTCCTCGGTCTGGGATCTCTCGATCAGGAGCTCGGTTCGGCACCTCTTCGGCCGACTGGGACGGTCTCCTCTCCTTCCCTTCTATAAAACAGAGGAGATCATCATTTCCGGACTCTTCGAGAGCAAAGCCCTCTCTCCCTTTTCCGTACCCGCGGAGTTCCTCTTTGTCCTGCAGCAGTACCTCACCTTTCTCGGGAACAAGAGAAACAGCCTCTCCATAGACAACCGACTTGAAGTCGCAGACGAAAAAGGCGTGGAGATCTCCACCAAGGATAAACTTTCGTTGACATACTCGTGGTACGCGGACGGAATTCCCCTTCCGCGGGATATAATGGAGAGGTACGATCCTTCCCTGATGCACGAAGAGATCGTGATGGTGAGAATCGAGGATATCATGGAGGCGGAAAACGGTTTTTCCATCGCTTTCCTTCCCAAACACAGGACCACCCTGAATCTGGTGGATCTTGGCGAGATCTCAGCGTACCTGGGAATCGGGCTGCGATGGGAGGAATCTGGAGACGAGGGTTTTCCATACGCGTTCATTGCCGCAGTGTACGGAGGGTTGGAAGCGGAGCTCGAATTTTGATTGAATGGAGGGGGTGACTTCCGGTGTCGGAAAGGCGCGCCGAGATTGTGGAAGAGATGAACGATACTTTTTATCGGCATGCAATTGTTTTTTTCCCCCCAAGAGGTGTATAATTTTACAATGAATGGGGGAAACCCCGTCCAATGGATATCGGTTTCAAACAGGTCAGTCCGATATCCATAATAAAAAGGAGCATACGATGACCGGAAAAAAATTGCTGCATGGACTCTTCATCCTCCTCATGATCCTGACGGTGACACTCCTTCCAGCCGAGGAAAAGGCGGAGGAAGGTTCGGGACTGAATTTCGGCTTCGATCTAGGCATTGGGGCCGAAACGATCGGTGAGACGGTCTACCAGACCCTCACCCTCAGCCCCGATCTCGCTTTTGGGAAATTCGGTGTAGGCATCGACATCAACCTGCACTATACCTTCACCGGAGGGGGAACCGGACAGGATTTCGAGATCTATTCCGGAGACTGGGTTCCCGCGGATGCCGGACTCACATTCTTTGAACTCTACCTCCCCAAGATCAGGTACGTCAGATACGGCCTGAAGGGAGAACCGCTTTTCGTGAAACTCGGCTCCATCGACGACGCGACCCTCGGAAACGGATTCATCATGGGTAATTACGCGAACACCCTATTCCTGCCGGAACGGAGGATCTTCGGCCTCACATTTGACATGGACGGCGCCCTGTTCAATTTTCCCCTCCTCGGGATAGAGACCTTCGTTGATGACCTGACGGCCTTTGACATCATCGCCGCCCGCCTGTTCTTCCGACCTCTCTCGTTCACCGAGATTCCGATTCTGAAAAACCTCGAGGTCGGGGCGGCTCTCGCCATGGACATCGATCCCTACAAGTACATCACGACACGCCCGGAAGGCGCGGACGACTTTTCCGCGACCGTCTTCGGCTTCGACTTCCTCCTCCCGATCATCGCGAACAAGGCCGTCACTCTGGCCGCCTTCGGCGATATCGCGTTCATCGGCAAGGAGGTCGAGGGAGCCGCGACCGGCGGAATGCTCGGCGTGGGAGGCTCGCTCTTCTCCCTCGTCCCGTACGGGGTCCAGTTACGCATCCTCGGCAAGAACTTCATCCCGGTCTACTTCGACTCGTCGTATGACCTCTACCGGTCCGCCAAATACGAGCTCGTGAACAGCGACGCGACCTATGCCGAAGCCACCGTCGGGTATCTGGCGAGCACGGGTTTCTCCCTGCTCGACGACAAGATCGTGTTCAACCTCACGATCGACGGACCCTTCAAAGCCCTTCCCGAAACGCCCTCGGAGAATTACCTGGACTATCCGCACCTGCAGGCCGTCTTCATCCTGTCCGAAGGGCTCCTTCCCGGATTCTCCTTTGACGCGAGTTACGAGAAAAAGTTCATCGAAAGTTTCGCCGCACTGATCGATCCTACCGATGCGGTTATCGAAGCGAATATCAACTATCAAACTGGTCCCGCGGTCATCACCCTCACCTACTCGATCAAGTACAACCCGAACGCAGTGGGTGACGAGCAATGGGAAACCAGCGCCGGGCTGAAGAGTTCGATCAGCCTTTTTTAAGGGAGGAATGAAATGAGAAAACGCTTTGCGTTGTTGTGCATTCTCTTGGCGGTCCTGTCCGTCGGCGTGTTGTACGCCCAGAACGGCGCCGTGGTCGCCATACTCGAGTATTTCGACAACGATGCGGAGATCGAAGTGCTCGATTCCACCGGTACCCCGGTAGACGACATCTACTACGGGCTCGAGCTCATGATCGGCGATACAGTCCAGACCAACGGATCCATGGCCGAGATTCGCATCGAGGGGAACGGCTCGATCCTCAAGCTGGCCAAGAACACGGTCTTCACGATCGTGAACCTCCAGAACACGGGGAACCCGGTGACCGAATTCACGGTCATCACCGGGAAACTACGGACCATCGCCGCCCGCACCACATCCGGCCAGCAGCAGTACCTGGTCAATACGCCGACCGCGGTCTGCGGCGTCCGGGGAACCGACTTCACCGTTGACGTTGCCAAGGGCAAAAAGAACGCGCTGATCGTCAAGTCCGGACTCGTCGAATACATCAATACGGCGACCGGGCAGAGTCTGAGCCTCGGAGCTGGAATGCTCGCCGACACCTTCGCGGCGACTTTCCAGGCCATCAAGCTCACCGCGGAGCAGCTGGCCGAGGCCTTAAGCGACATGGATTTCACCGCCCTCGATCCGGCTGCCGTTCCAGGTCATGAAACCGAGGCGGCGGCTGAAACCACCAAAGAGACAACTGAGGAAACCCCCGTTGCCACAGCGCCGGTCCTCCCCACCGCTCCCGAGGAAACCGGAGCCGCGCAAGAACCAGAGAAGGCAAAGGAACCCAGCTTCCTCGATCCCATCATGGAAAAGCTGAAGGACCTCCTCGGAATGGAGATCGGCTCGGTCACCATCGAGGGAGAGACATGGGCAAAAGCGCTGATCCAGCCCACCTTCGCCATCGGTAAGCTGAAGATGTCCCTCTACCTGCCCATCATCTACAAGGACAACATGTTCGACCCCACGGACTGGTACCACCCCAAGGGGAACGACGAATGGTCGTTCGGTACCGACAAGGAAGGCTGGATGGATATCACCGCTGACGTGATCTCCGACCTCTTCCTCAAGATCAGGTACATCGAATGGGGCGAACAGCGCGACAAGTTCTTCTTCAAGGTCGGCAACCTCAACGACATGACCATCGGGCATGGCCTCCTCATGGACGACTACGCCAACGACGCGGATTTCCCGTCCGTCAGGAAGGTTGGCCTCAATTTCGGACTCGACTTCAAGAAATTCGGGTTTGAGCTCATGGCGAACGACCTCGCCTCCGGGCTCGGGTATCCCGACATATTCGGCGGCAGGATCTACTTCAGGCCGGCGCCGGATGTCTTCAGGTTCGCCATCGGAGTCACCGGAATCGTCGACCTCTTCCCCGCGCACCTCCTGGCGGGAACGACCGATGAGGAGACTGCGACCCTCATCTCGAACACCCGAGACCCGAA
>CAZPZF010000120.1:0-10032 GCA_964590705.1 uncultured Spirochaetales bacterium
CCAGCTGGGGTTGGAGTGAATCCCTCGGTGTGGTTTAGATTGAGGGTGGCGCCGCGGAATACCGCGGCGGGGTGTTCACTCCCGCGAGAGACTCGGGAGCTGCCTCGCGCCGATGATCTCGTCGGCGATCATCACCTCCAATCCCAGATCCCTCAGGGCCGAGTGGTACTCCTCCGGAATGCCGGAGTCGGTGATCACGGTGTCGACCAGGGTCGCGGGGCCGAGGAGGCTCATCCCCACCTTCCCGATCTTGCTCGAATCGACGAGGAGCACCCTTCTCTGCGAATTCTCCACGAGGATTCGAGAGATGTTCGTGGCTTCAAAGCTGTCGTTCATGAGGCCGTGGTCGATGGTGAATCCGTCAACCGATATGAAGGAGATGCGCGCGTGGTACTTTGAGAGCGTCCGTTCCGCGTCCTGCCCGACGATGGAAAAGGAGCGGTGGTCGACTCTCCCCTCGATGGTGTAGAGGTTGATGTGCGGGTAGCGCATCAGGAGAGACAGGATGTTGATGCCGTTGGTGATCACCGTGAGATCGGCGAAATCCTCCAGGTGTCTGGCGATCCTCTCCGTGGTCGTCCCCGCGTCGATCATGATCGAGTCTCCGTTGAAGACGAGGGTGGACGCTGCTTTTCCGATCCACTCCTTCTCGCGGTAATGGCTCTTCTCCCGCTCTGACAGGGGTATTTCGAGGCTCGCGGGGTGTGGAATCTCGGCTCCTCCGTGTTTTCTCTGGAGCTTTCCCTCGCCGTTCAATTCCCGCAGGTCATTGCGGATGCTCATTTCACTGCACGCGAACAGTCGGGCGAGGGTATTCACCTCGACGGTTCCTTCCTGTGCGAGAAGCTCCAGGATCCTGTCGCGCCGTTCGGACTTCGTGATCTTCTTTGTTCCCATTACCTTTTCTTTGTCTTGTACCTCGGGCGGTGATACGGCTTGACGCACATGATACGCACAGCCTATCCGGCAGTATATTCCTTTCCCATTTGTTTATCAAGTCAAAAACGAAAAACGATCATTAGATAAAATAAATATAACATATAATATAAATTTGATTTGCGATCGCAAAAAAAGATTGACATATCAAAAATAGTGACCGTACAATAACTCCGTAATATCCCTTTTGAGGTGAAACATGAAACCGAACCTGATTCCCATGCTGACCCACAACGACATGACGGTGCCGAACGCGAAGGATACTTTCCTGTCCTGCGCCTCTCTCCCGGTCCAATACTGGGGCTTCAAGGATGTCGGCCTTCCCTTGGAGAAAATGACCGAGCTCGTCAAAATCATGCGTGATCACGGGAAGACAACCTTCCTCGAGGTCGTATCCCTGAGCGAAGAGGAGTGCATGCGTGGCGCCAAGATTGCCGTCGATTGCGGCTTCGCCTACCTGATGGGAACGATCTTCTACGATTCCGTGTTCGACTACCTGAAGAAGCATGGAACGAATTTCTTCCCCTTCTGCGGGAAGATCAGCGGACACCCGAGCATCCTGAGCGGAACCCCGGACGAGATCGTCGAGGACGGGAAGAGGCTCCAGTCGCTCGGCGTTTCCGGAATCGACCTCCTCGCCTACCGCCATAAAACCGCGGGAGAGGAGATCTCCCGCAAGCTCATCGCCGCCCTCTCTATCCCCGTCGTGATCGCGGGAAGCATCGATACCTTCGAGCGGATAGATACGATGAAAGAGATCGGCCCTTGGGGTTTCACGATCGGCTCCGCACTGTTCACGGGCAGGTTCGTGCCGAAAGGATCGGTACGAGACAACCTGGAAGCCGTTTGCAAATATCTTTTGAAATGAAGGAGTGCAGAGTATGGAGATCAAAGTCGTACGGAAGAACGAGGCGCGCAATTTCATGGACGGACCGGAACATTGCCGCGAGTACCTGGCCACCGATAAAATCGTATTCGGTTCCTCGGAGCTTCTTCCCGGCCAGCGCGGAGCCAAAGACCCCGGGCATCCCCATTCCCACGAGGTCTTCTACGTGGTCCAGGGAGAGGTGCTCCTCTATGTGGAGGAGCGCAACGAGTACTTCCCCCTCTCAGCGGGCGACATCATCGTCATGCCCGAAGGCGTGTCCCATACCCTGATCAACGTGGGCGAAGTCAAGGCGGTCGTCACTTGGTCGATGGCGCCTCCGATGAAATGAGGCGGGGGAGGAACGGATGAAATATATCCTTAGTACCGATCTGGGAACATCGGCCATCAAGACCGCGCTGTTCGATGAGACGGGGAAATTGGTAGCGGCTTCCAATCACGAGTACCCGCTGATCACCCCCTCGGCCCTTGTCGTTGAGCTTGAGGTCGAGACCTACTGGAACGCGTTCAAGGACGGCGTGCGGGATGTCATGGCGGAGAGCGGAGTCGATCCTTCGGCCATCGCCGCTCTCGGGATTTCCGCCCAGGGAGAGACCCTGATCGTCGTGGACAAGGCGGGCAAACCGCTGAGGAACGCCATCGTCTGGATGGACTCGCGGGCGCAGGAGGAAGGGGAGTACCTGAACGACCGGTTCAAGGACTCCGACATCTACGGGATAACCGGGCAGGTCAGCATCGTCCCGACCTGGCCGGCGGCGAAGATCCTCTGGCTGCGCAAGCACGAGGAAAAGACATTCAAGAACGCGTGGAAGTATCTCCTCATCGAGGACTACTTCATCTATCGGATGACAGGTCAGCTCGCCGCCGAGGGGGCTCTCCTCTGCTCCACCACCTACTGGGACATCAAGAAGAAGACCTACTGGAAGGAGATGCTCGGCGAGATCGGGATCTCCGAGGACCAGCTTCCTGCCATCAAGGAGCCGGGTGATCCTGTCGGACCCATTCTTCCGGCCATCGCAAAGGAGCTTGGGCTCAGCGAGAAGACGGTCGTCTGCATGGGGCTCCTGGACCAAGCCGCCGGAGCGATCGGCGTTGGAAACGTGGCTCCCGGCGTTTTCTCCGAGTGCACGGGTTCCGCGCTCGCCATCGTGGCTACGGTCGATCATCCCATCAAGGACAGGAAGAACCGGATGCCCTGCCATTACCACGGGATCCGGAATACGTACATGGCCCATACCTTCACCACGGGCGGCATGGTTATGAAGTGGTTCAGGGATAAATTCTGCGAGAGCGAGCTCGCGGTGGGAGCCCTCTCCGGCCTCGACCCGTACGAGGTGATGGGAATGGAGGCGGCCAAGGCGCCGCTCGGGTCGGACGGGCTCGTCATGCTTCCTCACCTGCAGGGCGCCATGGCGCCGGAGAACGATCCCAAAGCCAAGGGCGTCTTCTTCGGTATCACCCTCGCCCACACGCGTGCGCATTTCATCCGGTCGATCATGGAATCGATCGCCTTCCTCCTCCAGAGGAACATCGAGGTGGTCGAGGAGATGGGGATCGTGGTGAGCGAGATCCGCAGCCTCGGAGGCGGTTCCAGGAGCGATCTCTGGAACCAAATCAAGGCCGACGTCACCGGCAAGCCGGTCGTGCTCACCGAATCCATGGAGCAGGCCTGCCTCGGCGCGGCTATTGTCGCGGGCGCGGGAATCGGCCTGTTCAAGAACCTCCAGGACGCGTCGCGGAGCATGGTGAAGATACGCAAGCGTTTCGAACCGAATCCCGAGAACCACATCAGATACGCGGAGTATTACAAAAAGTACGTGAGGCTGTACGAGGCTCTCAAGCCCGTCTTCTGAGACTGAATTTTCAAGCGGCATCTCATACGAGATGCCGCTATTCATAAGCCAGGACGCTAAAGCGTCCCTCGGCTTGAAACCGAACGGAGGATGAAGGGATGAAAGGTCTGGCAGGAAAAACCACGGTCGTCACCGGGGGCGCATCGGGCCTCGGGCGCGCCTCCGCGAAGAAGTTCGCCTCAGAGCGAGCCAAGGTGGCGATCTTCGATATCGATCAGGAGAAGGGAAAGGCGGCGGCCGAGGAGTGCAGAGCCCTGGGAACGGAGGCCGAATTCTTCCGCTGCGACGTCACAAGCGAGTCCGACGTGAAGTCGAGCTTCGACGCGGTCGTGAAACGCTTCGGTTCCGTGGACATCCTCCACGTGAACGCGGGGATCATCGACCAGGTGAAATTCATATCCGACCTCAGCTACGAGGGATGGAAGAAGCTCATCGACATCAACCTGAACGGCGCGTTCCTCACGGCCAAGTACGGAATTACGCAGATGCTGAAGCAGGCGGGAGGGGCTGTCGTGTTCACCGGCTCGAACTGGGCCTACGTGTGTGACCCCGGGTTCGCCAGCTACGCGGCCTCCAAGGGCGGCGTTGTCGCCTTTGCCAGGGCGCTCGCGCTCGACCACGCGAAGGACAACATCAGGATCAACGTGGTATGCCCGGGCAACATGCTCACCCCGCTTCTCGAGAGGCAGCTCAGCCTGGAGAAAAACCCGCAGGAGGTGATGGAGAAGATGGGCCAGATTTCAACGCCGGAGGAGGTGGCCAATCTCGTCGCCTTCCTGGCTTCCGATGAAGCTTCCGCGATGAAGGGGTCAGCCGTGATCATCGATCAGGGCGAGACCCTCGGATACGGACCGGGACTCAAGGTCCGAAAGAAATTGGACTGAGCGTGAATCCAACGGCAGGAGAGGTATATGAGGCAGAGTAAATGGCAGGGCTGGAACGGGTGGATCCTCCCGGCGACCGTCCTGTGTTTCGTCATTTCGCTTACCCCGTGGCTGATCATGATCTACAACAGCTTCTTTGACCTCAGCTACACGAAGATCGGCTCCGGGGGATTCGTCGGGCTCGAGAACTACCGCCAGGTATTCAGGGACGAGGCGTTTCTCCAGAGCATCGCGGTAACCGTAAAATTCATGGTCGTCGCCCTGCCCGTGGAATTCATCCTTGGACTCTTCCTGGCGATCCTCGTCTCCCGCCACATCGGGGCGAGGAAATTCGTGGTCCCCATCCTGATCATCCCCATGATCATCTCCCCTACCGTCGTGGGGCTCATCTGGACCCTGAACCTCAACCCGAACTTCGGACCCATCGGAATCCTCCTCAAGAACATCGGCGTGGCGGTGGACGGTCTGCTCGGCAGTTCGAAGACCGCGCTCTGGACGATCACCGTAATCGACATCTGGCAGTGGACCCCCTTCCTCTTCCTCTTGTTCCTGGCGGGACTCCTCGGCCAGCCCAGAGAGCCGCTCGAGGCGGCTCAAGTCGACGGGGCCAGCTCCCTGCAGACCTTCCGGAGAGTCACGGTCCCGGCCCTGAAACCGATATTCACCGTGGCCTTCCTGCTCCGGTTCACCGACGCGTACAAGATCTTCGACACCATCTGGATCATGACGACCGGCGGGCCGGGGATGTCCACGGAAGCGCTGAGCATCTACGGATACCGGGTCAATTTCAAGTACTGGCATATCGGGTACGGTTCCGCGGTGGTCATGATCCTGTTCATGATCAGCTACCTGATTTCCCTCGTCTTCTTCCATCTGGTGGTACCGCCAGAGAAGAAGATCGCGTAAAGCCGGAGGCGCTCAATGATCAAAAGCAAACACGCGCATCGGGTGCTGTTCGCGGTCGAGATCATCCTCATCGTGGCCGCGTGCCTCATCGCGTTCGTCCCCTACTTCTGGACCTTCCTCTCCGGTTTCAAGGTGAGGACGGACATCCTCTCCACGACCCCCAGGCTGTTCTTCAAGCCCACGCTGGAGAACTTCCCCAAGGTCTTCATCGAGAACGAGTTCATCACCTATCTGCGGAACTCGTTCCTCACCGCCCTGTTCACCGTGCTCCTCTGCCTCCTGGTCGGGGTGCCGGCCGGATACGCGTTCAGCCGCTACCACATCTACGGCAAGAAGCACCTCTACTTCTACTTCCTCACCACCAGGATGTGCCCGGGGGTCGCGGAGGCGCTTCCCCTCTACATCCTCTTCGCAAAGACCGGACTGCTCGGTACCACGCCGGGGCTCGTCCTCGCGCACAGCACCTTCATCGTTGCCTTCGTGATCTACGTCATGCGCGCCTTCTTCGACGACATCCCCGTCGAGCTGGACAACGCGGCGCTGGTGGACGGGTATACCGAATGGGGAGCCTTCCGGCACGCGGTCTTCCCCATCGTAAAGCCAGCCATCGCCTCGACCGCCCTGCTCTCCTTCATCTTCTCCTGGAACGAGCTGCTCTTCTCGCTCATCCTGGGGGGCCAGGCGGCGAGGACCCTTCCCGCGAGCTTCAGCGGACTCATCACCCCGCACGGGACATTCTGGGGGCAGCTGTGCGCGGCGGCCGGCGTCGTGACCCTGCCCATCATCATCCTGGCCGCCATACTGCAGAAGTACCTCATCCGAGGACTCTCGATGGGTGCGGTGAGAGGATAGGAGAGGGGATATGGAATTCGAGCGAACCAAAAAAAAGAGATTCGGCGAGG
The DNA here is from genome assembly GCA_964590705.1 of uncultured Spirochaetales bacterium. GTDB lineage: Bacteria > Spirochaetota > Spirochaetia > CAZPZF01 > CAZPZF01 > CAZPZF01. Next base: position 6,368 of record CAZPZF010000120.1, read on the forward strand.
GGCTGCATCGGTTCATCTGGGGGCCGAGGGTCGAATTCGGCGACTGCGTCTTCTACACCATCCTCACCGAGATACTGCTCGGCCTGATCTGGCTCTTCACGCTGGAGAGAATCGGGATTCACGTGAAGTATTCCCTCATCCCCTGGCTGGTGATCGTGTTTCTGATCTGGCGCGAGTACTTCAAATACAACCCCAAGGGAAAAGGAAAGACCCATGGCAACGGTAACGCTTAAGAACATGAGCAAGACCTACGGGACCGAGGTCAACGCGGTGCGGAACATCAGCCTGTCCATCAAGGACGGCGAGTTCGTCTGCCTTCTCGGCCCGTCCGGGTGCGGAAAGTCGACCACGCTTCGAGCCATCGCGGGACTCGAGAAGATCACGTCGGGAGACCTGTTCATCGGGGACAAGAGGGTGAACGACCTGCCTCCCCGGGATCGGGACATCGCCATGGCCTTCGAGAACTACGCGCTGTACCCGCACATGACGGTCGCGGAGAACATCGCCTTTCCCCTGCGGATACGGAAGATGGACCAGGAGCTGATACGGAAGAAGGTGCTCGAGGTGGCGGAGCTCATGGGCATACGGTCTCTGCTCAACGAGAACGTCAAGGATCTGAGCGGCGGGGCTCAGCAGAGGACCGGCGTCGCCCGGGCTCTCGTCAGGAATCCCCAGGTCCTCCTCCTGGACGAGCCCATCTCCCACCTGGAGGAGGAGCTTAAGGCGAGGATGCGCGAGGACCTCAAGAAGCTGCAGCAGGAGATTGGCGTCACCACGATCTACGTGACGCATGACCAGATCGAGGCCATGGTCATGGCCGACCGGATAGCCATCATGAACTTCGGCGTGCTCCAGCAGTTCGGGACCGCGGAGGATGTGTACGAGCGGCCGGCCAACGTGTTCGTCGGCGGCTTCATCGGCGAGCCTCCCATGAATTTCCTCTCCTGCGAGTTCAACAAAGATTCGGCATCCCTTTCCTATAAGGGGCGCAACCTCTTCGCCCCCGCCGAAACGCTGGACACGCTCAGGAGCAAGGGAGTATCCGATGTGATCCTGGGAATCAGGGACACGCAGATCTCCGTATCGCCGACGGAACAGCGGGGCGCGGTAAAGGCGCCGGTCATCTTCATCGAACCGAGGAACGAGGAGCAGATCCTGACTCTCCGGCTCGCGGACACGGATATCCTCGTCTCCCTCTCCAATCGGACCCGGTTCCGGCAGAACCAGGACGCGTGGATGAGGATCGATTTCGGAAAGGCGAATTTCTTCGACCCGAAGACCGAAGCGAACCTCTTTCATTCAAACGAAACCCGGAAGGATTGACACATGGCAGTCGTACGTGTTGAGCAGATCACAAAGAAATTCGGAACCCTGACCGCGGTGGACAACGTGTCGTTCCAGGTCGAGGAGGGCGAGTTCTTCTTCCTCCTTGGGCCTTCCGGCGCGGGAAAATCCACCATATTCAATCTCATCGCCGGGATACTTCCCCTCACGTCGGGGGATATCCATATCGGCGAGACTCTCGTCAACAAGCTCGAGCCCAGGCAACGTAACGTGGCCATCGCCTTCGAGTCCTACGCCCTCTATCCCAACCGGACGGTGTACGGGAATATCAGGTTTCCCTTGGACGCGCCGGTCAGGAAGGCGGATTACACCGAGGAGGAGAAGGACCGGATCGTCCGGGACATGGCCGCCCTCCTGCAGATCGGGGATCTTCTCGATCGCTACCCCCGTGAACTCTCCGGAGGGCAGCGGCAGCGTGTGGCGCTCGGCCGGACCCTCGTGCGCAGGCCGAACGTGTACCTTCTCGACGAACCCATCGCGCATCTGGACGCCAAGCTCAGGCATCAGATGCGGAGGGAGCTGAAAAAGCTCCAGAAGACCCTCGGGATTCCCGCCATCTTCTCGACCCCGGACCAGTCCGAGGCTGTGGCCATGGCGGATCGGATCGCGGTGCTCGACAAGGGGAAGATCCAGCAGATCGGGACCTCGGAGGAGCTGTACTTCAATCCAGCCAACGATTTCGTCGCGTCGACCATGGGAGACCCAAAGATTTCCTTTGTGCAGGGGACTCTCGCGCGGGAAGGGGAGGGGTTGAGCCTCAGGACCGGGGAAGTGTCCCTGCCCGTCCCCGCCGTCATCGCTGGTGAGGCGGAGAAACGGGGAATCGCCGGCGACGTGAAGGTGGGGATACGCTACTCGGACCTCAAGGTGGCCACGAGGAAGCCCTCGGAACCCGGATATCTGGAATACACCGTCGACTTCTTCCAGATCAACGGCGAGAAACTCATCATCACCGCCAAACGGAACGGGGTGAAACTGGCGGTCGTCCGGGAGCTGGAGCGGGAGAGCCGGTTGAGGATCGGCGACCCGATCTGGCTCAAATGGGAAAGCATGAACCGATATTTCTTTGATCCGGAATCGGGGGCCAATCTAATGGCTCCCGCCAAATAAACAGGAGGAAAGAAGAATGAAAAGGTCACGGGTGCTTCAAGTGATGCTGTGCGTCCTTCTCGTTTCCACGGCGGTCCTCTCCGTGTCGTGCGGGAAAAAGGAAGCGGCTTCGAAAGTCGATCAGATCACCTTCAAGGCGGGCTGGACCCTGGCCGAGGCCGCGGCGCCGTGGAAGGGCGAGACCCTCCGATTCATCGGGGAATCTCTTCCGCCGCTGGAGGCCCTCGCTCAGGTGAAGGGCGAATTCGAGGAAATCACGGGCGTCAAGGTCATCATCGAGCAGTACGGCCAGGCCGAGGTCATCGAGAAGACCATGGCCGACTTTGTGGGCCAGACGCGGATCTACGACCTCATCATCAGCCCGCATCGCCAGCTGGGGTCCTACGTTGAGAACGACTGGATCCTTCCCCTGGACAAATTCCTCGCGAGCGAGAAACTGCGGGATCCGAACTTCAACATCGAGGGTGGAGCCCTTCTTGACGAGTACTACTGGAAGGAAGTCTCCTGGTACAATGGGGTAGCCTACGGCCTTCCCTTCCACTTCATCACGATGTACCTCTGGTACCGCTACGACCTGTTCGACAACGCGGAGGAGCAGGCGGCCTTCAAGGCCAAGTACGGATACGAGCTGCCCAATCCCCCGATCACCATGAAGGAATACTACGATGTGGCGCAGTTCTTCACCAGGAAGAAGGGGCAGAAGCTGGCCGGCAAGGTCCTGGACCACGACTTCTTCGGCAACACCATCCAGGGAAAGAGGCATGTCTCCTCCTGGTACGCGTACCTGAATTTCCTGTATCCCTTCGGGGGCCGCGAGCTGTTCATCGAGCGAGGCTCAGATTACGGCAGGATCGGGATCAATTCACAGGAAGCCGTGAAAGCCATGGAGTTCTACAACAGCCTAGTTCCCTACTGTCCCCCCGGCGTCCTCACCTTCGGCTGGGACGAGTCGCAGGCCGCTATGCAGCAGAATATCGCGGCAATGGGCATCGAGTGGGATGACGCGGTCGGAGCGGTCGAGAACGTGAACGAATCCCTCGTGGCCGGGAAGATAGCCTACTCCGGGCTGCCCATCGAGAAGGAAAAGGTCGCCCAGGTGGAGGGATGGACCTACCTGATCCCGAAGAACTCCCAGAAGCCGGAGCTCGCGTGGCTCTTCATCCAGTGGGCCATGGGCAACAGGACCCAGAAGGAGCAGATGGCCAAGGGCG
>CAZPZF010000121.1:0-10019 GCA_964590705.1 uncultured Spirochaetales bacterium
CCTGGGAGCGTCGAATCTCATCATCGGCGCGGGTCCCACCCTCTACTTCATCGGTTGCGCCGTCTTTCCCCTCGTTTCCGGGCTGCTCACCGACGGACGGGGAAACAAGAAACGGGCCGTCATCCTGACCCACCTTTTTCCCGCGGTGACTACGATCCTTCTGGGACTCTTCCTCAATCTCTTCGGAACAGGAGGGGAACCAGAAACGGGGCGCGTCGTCATTCCCCTCTTTCTGACCGGCTACGCAGTCTTTTCCATGGGAATCGGCATGCTGCTCCCAGTCTGGCAGAACTACCTCGTCACGATCTTCTCTCCGCAGTCGAGCGTTCCGGCCCTTGCGGTCATGATGATCGCCCAGAGCGGCTCGAAGCTCGGAAGCAGTCTCATCATCCAGGAATTCGTGAAACGGTATGGTTTCGCGGTGGCTCCGACCTCGGTCTTCTTCGTCATCGTAGGCACTCTCTTCACCGTCGGCAGCCTCTGTTTCGTCATCACCCGCGAGCGCGGAACGGAACCAGGTGAGCGGGGAGAACCGCGCCGGCCGCCTCTCGAAGCGCTCCGGACCGTTTTCCGGAACAGGAACTTCCTCCTCTTCCTGGGAAACGAGTTCGAGTCGAGCGCGGTGACCGGCATCCTCGCCTTCTACGCCACATACGCCACAGGGTATCATGCCGTCGCCCCGGATGTGGGAGCGGGGCTCTTCGTCGCCCTCAACCACGCCGGCGCCATCGTCACCAATATCGCGCTCGGCTGGTTCGGATTCCTCTCCCTAAAGGGCAAATGCGTCCTCTCCAAAGCGCTCACCCTCGCAGCGGTCGCCATCCTGGTGATCGGAAGCTCGACAGCTCCGTTCCTCGTCGTTAGTCTCCTCTTGGGAACGGCGCGCGCCGTACGCTGGCTCATCTACGCCCCGGCCGTTAAACAGATATCGGGGAGCAAGGATGCCACCGTTTTCTTCTCCGTAGCCCCCATCCTGACCCTGCCGCTTAGCGCGGGGATCCCCCTCCTGGGAGGGAAGATTCTCGACAGTCTTTCGAATCTGGGGGCGGGCGCCTACAGGATCGTCTTCTGCTGCATGGCCTTCTTCGTCGTTCTCGCGTTGATCTCGAACCTCCTGACCGATTTCGGCGGCCAGAGCGGTCAGCGGGAAGAACCCGCTTCGCCGTAGCCCGGGGATACCCGCACGAGGCTCAGTCCGCGTATTCGGAAAGCGGGGTCGTAGACACCGGCTTCCTGAAAAGGGAGAAGAGGATCCCTAGAATGACGCAGTTGATCACGGACGCCGCGGCGAACAGGTTCCACCGGGGATTCCCCGAAGCCACGCTTCCGACGTACGAAAAGAGCTTCAGGCTGATCGTATAGGCCTCATCGTTGTCAAGAAAGAGGAGCGGGGCCATGAATCCGTTCCACGCCGAGAGAAACGCCATCATCATCGAGGTGGCTATGGCGGGCATGCAGATCGGGAGGAGGATCCTCGTCATGTACCGCACTCCACCCATTCCCTCCAGCAGCGCGGTCTCCTCTATGGAACGCGGCACCCCGTCCAGGAAGGCCTTCATGGTGAAGAGGCTGAAGACCACCGTCTGGTTCAGGTAGATGCAGACGAGTGGAACATATGTGCCGATCAAGCCCATGCCGCGGAAGATCCCGTAGAGGGGGACGAGGGAGTGCATGCCGCCGAGCATTCCCAGCGCTTGGACAAAGGTGAGGAAGCCGTACACGAAGCGGTCGCTCTTTCCCGAAAGCCAGACCGCGGTCGGGAAGGTAAAGAGGGGGATGAGCAGGGCGGTCGCTCCCGCGACGATCGTGGTATTCAGGAAATAGCGGAATATCGATTCCTGGGTGATCAGCCTGATGAAATTCTTTCCCGTGAGGAATCGGGGGATCAGCCTGTCCACATAGCAGGCGCTGACGCCTGAGAAGCTCATCCACAGGAGCATGAAGATGATGAGGAGGGTCGATACGCAGAGGAGCAACGCGGTCGTCCAGTGGGAAAAAGCGTAGACCCCGCGCCTGATCGCACCGGGTTCCGGCGGTCGGCGGAACAGGAAGGCCCCCGCCGCGAGAACCGACAGGATGACCGCCGGATGGAATCCCTGAAAAAAACCGTTCCGCGATACAGCGACAACCATGAGGATGAGCTCTCCCGCGGCAGCGGGCGCCAGCGCTTTGGGCAGGAACGCGGTGACTGTGTACGCAGCTGCCCACAAAGGTCCGAAGCGCCCTCCGAGGAAGAGGTGAAAGACCGCGCAGAGGAGGGAAAGCATGCGGGACGGTTCCATGGGAAAAGGCCTGCGCCTGCCGCCCGATTTCCGCCTTCTGATGAGGAGCCACACCGACATGGCCGCGAGGATCCCGATCGAGAGGATCACCGAGTAGGCAGAGACGGCGCCGAAATCTTCCTCGCCGAAGAAAAGATCGTAGAGATAGATACCCGCGGTTGTCGTGGCCCCCAGGATGGACCGTTCCGTGATCCCGGAGACCAGGGGAGGCCCACCCGCGGTGAAGATGTGCAGCAAGGTGAATTCCTTGAGCCCCTTGATGAAGGTAAGGACGCCCATCGCTAGAAGCGTCTCCTTGACCGCGGGGGAGAATATCACCGTGACGATATCGCCCCACCTCGCGCCGTCTAGCCGCGCCGCGTCGATCGTTTCCGCGCGCACCTTTCTGATGGCGCCCAGGATGACGAAAGCCGTGAGGGGAACGGTCATCCAGAGGCTCACCCAGAGAGCGGAGAGGAAGCTCCCGGCCGGGTCGGTCATGAGATTGATCTCGGCCCCTGTGAGCCGGGACAGGAGCGATCTGCCGCCGTTTCCATGGATCAGCGCCCTCCAGAGGGGAGCCGCGATGTAGACCGGGATTCCCCACGGAACGAGAAGCACCCCGTAGAGAAGGGACGACCCCCTGCCGGGCCTGGCGAGAGCGGCCGCGCACAAAAAACCCATCGCGAGGGACAGCGCGGTGTTCGCCGCGGCCCACAGGGCGGTCACCGACACGCTGTAGAGGAAACCCCGGTCAGAGAGGAGATCGCGGTAGTTGTCCAGGCCAGCACAGCTCCTCTCATCGTACGTATCGTGGAAAAAGGAGCCGTACACGGCGCTCGCGAAGGGTGCGATCCCGACCAGGAGGATCAGCAGAAGGAGGGGGATGATGAGGGTATCGGGTTTCGAAATGGATCGGCGCATTTGTTATAACAGCTTCCCGGGTTCTCCCGGGAAGCTTTAACCTCTCTTTCTAGAAGCGGAGGATGATCTTCGCGACTTGCCGGACCGCCTTGATCCCGTCGGGAACGAGTTTCGCGTCCTTGTCCCAGACGAGGATGAGTGGCCAGGCGTCCGCGGGTAGTTCCGCGTCTCCCTGGAACATGGCGAGGATCACGTCCTCGTTGTCGTGAAGCTGCCGGGAATCGAGCTTCACCGTGAATCCGTCAGCGGCCACAACTTCCACGGTGTAGCCCTTCTCGGCGGCCGCGGCGTCGTAGGAGAGGATCGACCTGTCCATCTGCTTGTGGGGCATGTACTGAGGGTCGTCTGCGTAGGCAAGGAGCAGGTACAGGGGAATGCCGGTGTAGGAGAGGACCTCGTTGGTCTTCCTGTTGAGGTACTGCACCGTACGGGGATGGCAGCTCACGCCGCTCTGCACGGTCTGGCGGTCGAGAACCGCGGAGATCCGGCCCTCGATCCCTAGGGAGAATTCCCGATAGGGTTCGCCCATGATCGCGATCCGTTTCACCATCCTGACCGAACTGTGGCCCTGGATATTCGGAATCGACGGGCCGACCTTTACAGTCCTGATATACCCCGGATCGAGCGGGAGGTATTCACCGTCCATCCTGAAGGCGAGGATCCAGACGCCGTCGGCCCTGTCCACGAAATCGCCGGCGCTGAAACTCATCTCGTAGCCGTCCATGGCCGCGAAGGTGATGGTCGAGTCTTTTCCGAGCTGCACGAAGCTCGACAGGAATGGGTAGAGTTCCACGCCACCGTAGGCGTTGGTGTAGGTGGTTCCCGCCGAGGTGGTGAAACTCCCCTTGCCCTCGAGGTAGTACACGGAGGACTCCAGGTCCTCGAGCGTGAAACTCTTCTTTTCGCCGTTGACAACGATCTCGAGGGTGAAGACCTCGGACTGCGAGGTATCGGCGCCGAGCCCCAGCTCGATGGATACGACGTCGCGCACCCACAAAGTTCCGGGAACCGTGCCGACGATGTTCGGGGTCGTGGTCACGCCGGCCTCGTTGTCGCTGAGGTACAGGGCATCGGGGTCGTACTCGGCGGTGTTGAAGGTCACCGTGTACCCGTCCCTTCCGGTCACGGTGATGTCGTACCCCTTCTCCCACAGGGCGGAGTCGAAGAGGAACGGATGCTTGGCGTCCTCGCCGTCGGCCATGGCTGCGAGGTACCAGAGAGGCATACCCTTGAAGAGCACCCGCTCGCCCTTGCGCTCGAGGGTTATCTCCCGGTAATGGCTCGCGTGCTTCTGCGCCTCAACGAAATAGGCGGCGTCGACCGTCTCCTCGCGCACGCCGCTGATGACGATCTCCCAATCGCCCGCGCCGGAAGCGCCGGGCCCCGTGGCGCATGAGGAGAAGAGGGCAGCGCTCCCGGCGAGAAGGATCCCGAGGAGAATGGCTGCAATAGATGGAACCACCGAACGACGAGTTGTCATAAAACGCTCCTTTTCATCATACGAATCCCGGATGCCCGCGGCGCGATCCGCATGGGACCCGGTCACAGATCCGGCGTCGGGGTGAACCCCACGCTCGTTGCCCGCGCCGGCCGCTCTCACATATTGGCGTCTATCACCGCCTGACCCTGCCGTAGGGTTTCCTCGACGGTCAGCTGCCCCTCGAGGGCGAACCGGAGAAGTTTCCACATGGTGTTCTTGAAAACGGCGTATCCCCGTTCCGGGGGAATGGGCGTGCCCGTATCCGCGCTGTACCGGAGGACGGGATAATAGGGATTCCGCGCCTTGACGATCTCCCACGCCCGCTCGTCGGCCGGCAGCTTCGCCATTTCCGCCGTGAAGCGCTGCTGAACCCCTATTCCGCAGAGATACTGAATGAGGCGGCGGGCGAGCACCGGGTTGCGCGTCTTCCGCGGAATGGCGAAGGCCTTGAAATCGAGGACCGGAGAAACGGGAAGACCGGTACGGTCGTTCATCGGATAGGGGGAGCCGGAAAAGGGAATGCCCAGCTCCAGGAAATCGGGGATGCTGTAGGAACCGGAGAGGATCATCGCCACGTTGCCGGCGACGAACTCGGCGATCATCGCGTCCCGCTCCATCTCGGCCAGGTATCCCAGGGATTTGAGGCGGAGGAGGTATCGGATGGCCTCCCGTGTCGGGCTGTCATCTATGCGGACCGACCCGTCTGCCTCCAGGAACGGGATCTTCCCAAAGGAGACCTGAAACGGAACGAGCCAGTAGGCGGAATAGACGTTCCAGCTCATGGGCACGACCCCGGTTCCGGCTATCCGCGCCGCGATCCTCTCCATGTCAGACAAGGTCCACGAGGACGCGGCGGGTTCCCGCACAAGCCTCGGATTGGAGAAGAGGAGCTGGGAATCGAAATAGAAAGGAACAGCCCAGACCTTGCCCCCGGCGCTGAACGAGAAAAGCCCCTTGGAGGTGATCGTTTCAGGAACGAAGGAGTCCACGTTCTGGATCGCCTTGGCCTCGACGAGGGCGGGGATGTAATCCGATTGGACCATGATCACGTCGGGCGGTGTGCCTCCCCCGCGGAGCACGGAGAGGAGCTTGGAGTCGGTCTTGGGAACCTCGGTCACCTTGACCCTGATGCCATGCAGTTCCGCGAAGCGGGCGATCTCCCGTTTCAGGAGGGGGACCCCTTCCCAGCTCACCCAGACCTCGACATCGGCGGCCGGCGCCTCCTCGCCGTATACCCGGATCGTCTTGACGCCGGCGATCCGCCAACCGTCTCCCTCCAGGTCGAATTCCGTGCCTCGGGGAACAAGATACCAGCGGGAGAACCGATCGACCAGATCGTCCCCCGCCAGGGTCCGCGATCCCGTTCCGGAGACCTCGACCCGGTACACTGAAATGAAGAGGGGAAGTAACTCATCCGCGGAGATCCCCCGGACCAACGAACCGCCGACCGGCACGAGGTAGAGGAGATCGGCGATATCGTTATGGGAGATCGCCGCGCGGGGAGTTCCGTTGACAATGAGATCCAGGGCAGGCAGGGGAAAAGCGCAAAAAGCAACGAGGATAAAAGATAGAATGGCCCTGCGGCTTCCGATGGGGAATTTCACGATCCTCTTCCTTTCCAAATACGGGGGGCTCAGCCGTTTCCCGCTGAACCGTTTCGGTCCTGTTCCATAGCGTGGCGCCGTAGGATACAGGACTCGGAAGTATCTCAATGACGAACGGAAGTATGCATCAATAACGCTGTCTGGTCAAGGGAAGGGATGTGCGAGCCTTCCCGTCCGCGTTGGCCCCGCTGAATTCTACGCGGGCCGGCTTTCCAGGCATGGAGCGCCCGTGTCCCTCCCGAGAATCTCCGCGGCCCTGCTGAAAACATGGTCAAAGGCCTCATCGACTCCCGGGCCGCAGGGGCCGTTCAGGGGAAACGGTTGTTCGTGGCTGTACGGAAAGGGAAAGTCCGATACCTCCACCCTGCCCGGGGGGCAGAAGCGGCCGAGGGTTTCGACGACTCCCGCGCCCGGCATCACCTCGTCTCCGGCTAGGGCGACAGCCCCCAACCGCGGGCCGAGTTCCCGAAACCGCGCGTTTCTGACCGCGGAGCCCTCGCGCAGGTCCAGCATGCTCCCGATGCACTGTCCAAGGCGCTGGAAACCTCCGGCGATCCGTTGGAGAAGGGATCCGGTCTCCTCCTTTGCGGTAGTCCGGCGTGCAACCGTCAATTCGCTGTCCATAAACTCGAGGAGGGCACGCTCCGCACCGCTGTCCATGATGTAACGGGAGACAGGGCGCATCAGATCCATCGTCGAACCTCCGCAGAAGAGGAAGCCCCGCGAGTGCGCGAATCGGTTCCCCGGATCCGCCATGAGGAGGATTTCGGCGAGGAGCGCTCCGATCGAGTATCCGAAAAAATCGAAGCTGCAGTCCCAGGGAAAAACCTGATGCGCGCCGCCGGCAATCTGGTCCGTGAGGCTGATGATATCACGATAGGTTTGCAACCCGGAGAGGAGGAACCTGCCCGGGAACTCGTGGAGCCGGCTGCTGAGCGCGGCATTGATGAACGACACTTCCGTGATCCCCGGATACCGCTCCTTGCGCAGGGACGCGAGTCGCATCAGGATCCGCCTATCCGTCCAGCTTCGGGGGACCCGGTCCATATGGAAAGCGATCGGAAAGAGGATGACTCCCTTGCCCGTACGCCTGCACAGGGCCGCGGCCCAGGGGAGATACTTATCCCAACTCTTCTCGTTCAAGCCGTGGAGGAGGAAAATCGCTCCCCTCGGCTTCGGATCGCTCGCGGGAAGAACGATGTAATAGGGAAATCGGGTGTTCTCATCCGCGTCCTGAAGGGAGAACCCGTGCACATCAAGGGTGCTGTCCAGCCCGTCTTGTCGGGCGCGCTCCTGTCCGCTCCACGTCATGGGGAGAGGCGATTCGAAATCGGAACGGAACGCCAGCTTCTTGATCGAGACATCCGAGCGGGCGTCATCCACCCCTCTCGAAGCGGCGGTACCGCTCTTCAGGGATTCGAACAGGCGTGAAAGGGAAGAGAGCGATTCGGCGTACGTTTCTTTTGGATGCATATCTTCGGTGCGACTCCTAGCTGTTGATCGTCGATCTTCATAAAGACAGACCAACCGGAGGCGCTTTCGGTTGCACGGTCTGCGTCGAATTCCCCTTGACAGATCCCACTAGTTGTTCTATTATTTTATTGTACTAATACTTTAATACATTAGGACAAGCCATGACCGCAGTGAAAAACAAGGAAGAGAATCTCTCGTTTACCCTCGATCCGAAGAGCGGAGTTCCGTACTACAAGCAGATAATGGTTCAGATCGAGATGGCGATCGCGGACGGGAGGCTTGTAAGCGGAGATCAGCTTCCCACGGTCAGGAGCCTGGCGGTCGATCTCCGGATCAACCCCAATACCGTTGCCCGGGCGTACAGTTCCCTCGAGATCAGGGGAATCGTGAACACACAGCAGGGCACCGGAACCTTCATCAGCGACAAGAAAGTGTCCATGACCGACATCGAGCGAGAGAGGATCCTCACGGAGCTGACGGCCGAGTTTCTCGCAAAGGTCCAATCATACGGATTCACCAAGGACGACATAATAGCGTTCCTGGGCGAGCTGGGAACCCAGGACCAAGGAGGTGAGAGGAGATGAACCCATTCACACAAAAGGCAGCGACATTCGCGAGAATTAAGAACGTGCAAAAAAAGAGCCTGGAGCGGGACTTTTCGTACAATCCGTTCGCGTTTCTCATCCTCGCATTATTTCTCGGGACCGGTGTCCTTCTCCAATACCGATTTTTAAACGATTTCGACTGGGGAAAAACCGCCTTCACCGCCGTCGGAACCATCGCGGGCGTCATCGTCATCGCCGCTATCCCTCTCTGGGTAACGGTCCTGACAATGATAGCGCTGGGCTGGCTTTCCATGTTCGTCTGGCTGGGAAGCGGGTACTGGATCCTATTTCTCTTCATCAGCTTCGGGCTCTTCCTTTCACCCTCGTGCCAGCTCATCTTCCAGTGGGACAAGGCTGTGATCCTCAGGGTGGGGCGCTTTCATCGGATAAAAGGCCCGGGACTCTTCCTCCTCATGCCCATGGTCGACCGGATCGCCGCGTTCATCGACACGAGGATCCGGGCAACCGATTTCAGCGCGGAGAAAACGCTGACCCGGGACACGGTTCCGGTTCATGTGGACGCCCTGGCTTTCTGGATGATCTGGAACGCCAAGCAAGCGGTTCTCGAGGTCGAGAACTATCTGGAGGCGGTGGTCCTGTCCGCGCAGACGGCGCTCCGCGATTCGATAGGCAAGCACGATCTCGCAGATCTTCTCTCGGAGCGGGAACGGCTCTGCGCGGAGATCCAGAGCGCCCTCGACGCTAAGACCAATCCGTGGGGTATCACGATCCTCTCCATCGAATTCACCGACATCATCATCCCGCAGGCTCTCGAGGACGCGATGAGCAAGCGGGCACAGGCGGAACGGGAGAAGCAGTCCCGTGTGATCCTCGGCACCGCGGAGGTCGAGATAGCAAGAAAATTCGCGGAGGCAGCCGAAAGCTACCGCGATAACCCGACGGCCCTCCACCTGCGCGCCATGAATATGGTGTACGAGGGGATACGGCAGAAAGGCTCCATGATCATCCTCCCCTCCTCCGCACTCGACACGATGAACCTCGGCGGCGCCATGGGAACCGCCGCGTTCGCGAAGGGACTGGAGAGGGAAGGGAACCCGGCCGACGGGCCTCAGGCCGGAGACGGCACCGGGCATGGCGGGGAAAACGGTCAGGCTGAAACCGACGAAATCGGACGATAAGCAGGGGGAGAAAACCAATGGTACGGATAGAAAACGTCAGAAGAGACTACGTCATGGGCGATGTCGCGGTCCAAGCCCTGAAAGGGATCAGCCTTACGGTCAACAAGGGGGATTTCCTGGCCATCGCTGGACCCTCCGGTTCGGGAAAAACGACACTCCTCAACATCATCGGCTGCATAGACCGGGCGGACGGCGGAACCATCCGGATAGACGGGGAAGATGTGGGAAAGAAGACAAAGGACGAGCTTGCCCTCTTCAGGAGAAGGCAGCTCGGCTTCATCTTCCAGACCTTCAACCTCATCCCCGTCCTGACCGCGTACGAGAACGTTGCCTTCGCCCTTTCGATCCTCAACATCCCGGCGGAGGAGGAGCGGCGGAGGACTATGGCCATCCTCGACGAGGTTGGGCTTTCCGGTATGGAGAACCGCCGGCCGAACCGACTCTCCGGCGGGCAGCAGCAGCGGGTCGCCATCGCCCGGGCCCTGGTGAAGGAGCCCCTCATCGTCCTCGCCGACGAACCCACGGCAAACCTC
>CAZPZF010000122.1:0-10004 GCA_964590705.1 uncultured Spirochaetales bacterium
CTGGAGAGGAAATTCCTGCAGATCAAGAAGCTCGGAGACGAGGTCTCCGCCAAACTCACCCGGTTCCTCGCGGAGAAGAGGCGCATCGAGGAGATGGAGGGCGATTTCAAGAAACTCATCAACATCTCGGCCGCAACCGATGTCAAGCTCGACCAGGTGACCGCGAGCCATGACACGCTCCAGGCCATCCAGGCGCGAATCCGCAACCTCGAGGAGCAGGAAAAAGAGGTCATTGCCAAATACGAGCGCCTGGAAACCAAGAAGGGGATCCTAGACGCCACGATCGAGGGCATCGACCGGGGCTTCCAGCAGCTCCAGACCCTAGAAGTCGGGGTAAAGGGAATAGAGGAATCACTCTCTACTATTCCTCAGCAGATTCGGGAAGTGGCCGCCCAGATCGAGCAGCTGGCGAAGGGGAAGGAGAAGGCGGAAGCCGCCGTAAAGACGGTCCAGGGGTTGGATTCTCTGCTCTCCGACCTCGAACAACGCACCGAGAAACTGCAGAAGGCTCGGGAGTGGCTCGCCAAGACGGAGACCCGCCTGGAAGAGATCAATAAACAGGCGCAGGACCAGGTCAAACTCCTCGGAAGTCTCCTCAAGGAAGAAGGGGGAAGGGAGAAGAAGGAGAAGGGGGCGCCGACGATGAACGTAAGGGATATGGTGATACGCCTGGCCCGCCAGGGATGGGATGTCAACGAGATCGCCCAGGCCACCAAACTCAGCCGCGGAGAGGTTGAGCTCATCCTGGAGCTCGGCACCAAGAAAAACTGAAGGCGGGATTCGTGCGGTGAAAGAGGAAACCCGCGGTAGGCTGCGGGAGTCGGCGCTCGCCTTATTTTCATCGGGCTGGTACGAGGACGTTTCCGTCGCCCAGATATGCAGATCCGCGGGGCTTTCCAACGGAATCTTCTATTTCTACTACCCGGATAAGGAAGCGATTTTCACGGAACTCGTCAATGACTACTTCTCGTTCCTCGAGGAGGGGTTGCGGAATATCGAGGGCACGGGAACGAGGGAGCGTTTCGATTCCTTCTACCGGCTCTTTGTCGCAATCAACACGGCACATCGCAGGCATCTCGCCGTGTTCCGTCAGGGGCTCATCCTCGATCCCTCGTACGAGACACGGCTTTCCGGACTGTTCCAGCGGAAACTCGAATCCATCCTCCGGATGCGGCTTTCCCCGGGAACCTTGATCTTCCTCGTTTCCGGAATCAGGTTTCTCATATACCGTTCCTTTTCCACGGGGCTTCCCCTCGCTATCGATTCGTTCCTCCAATTGATGTGGAACGGCGTTTTCTCGATCGGTACGGAGGACTTTCTCCGCGTATTCAGGGAGGAGATCCGGGAAGTTCCGGAAGACGAGGAACCGAAGACGGTCCGCGAGCGGATCGTCAGGTCGGGAAAAGCGCTTTTCCTGGAAAGGGGTTTTCACGGGGTGAACGTGATGGCGATTGTCCGGTCCCTCGGGATCTCGGTCGGATCCTTCTACTTCCATCTCTCCGGCAAGAAAGAGCTTGAGTCCGCCGTCGTCACCGCGATCGGGCACAGCCTCAGGCGTTTCATCAATCTCAACGTGGGGATACGGATATCCCGGTTCGAACAGGAACTCCGGGGGTGGTACCTCTTCATCGAATACTTCAGGAACAATCCGCGCGGCTACCGACTCATAAGGGAAGCTGAGTTCGTGGTTCCCGAAACGGTCAAGGAATACTATGACAGGCTCGAAACAGGATACGTCAAGAACCTGAAGGATCTCAGGGTCGACGACCGGGTGACCGCGGCGAATCTCCTGCTCGGGGTGGCAAGCCATGTCGGGATTCGCGTCCTGTTCATGGAATCGAGGGACGCTCTCGTAACGATCCTGGAAGAGATCTCGAAATGGCTGATCGG
This sequence comes from uncultured Spirochaetales bacterium, assembly GCA_964590705.1. GTDB lineage: Bacteria > Spirochaetota > Spirochaetia > CAZPZF01 > CAZPZF01 > CAZPZF01. The sequence goes on from CAZPZF010000122.1 coordinate 1,891, forward strand.
GGGAATCGGGGGCCTCGTCTCCGGCCAAGACGCGTAAAGAACCAGCCTCCGGCTGAAGCTACTCGAAGCTCCGCAGTTTCGCGTCCCCGTCGTCGATGAAGGCGCAGAACAGATACGGGCCGTCCGCCGCGAGCGCGGGATCCGAACCGGAAAAGGTATCTTCCGCCTCTTCCCCGCTTACGGCCGCCATCCGGCCTGCCGATGCGATATCCTCCCATACCTCCTCCTCGGGGTCGTAGAGAAACGCGCCGATTCCCCCGAAACTCTTCTCGAAGAGGAGGACGGGAGCGTCGCTTCGGATGAGGATCTCGATCCTCCCTCCGCATAGGCCGGCGCTTGCCGGCGGGATGGGTGTCCACTCTCCATCCTCGAACATGGCAGCCGCGGGAGCGCCGGTAGCCTCGCCGTACGCGGCGTAGAGGATCTCCCCCGCGGCGTCCCACGCGATGGAGGCGGAACCGTCGACCGGGTCTCCCGTGTATACCGGGTCTCCGAGCGGGCTCCAGGCGGAATTCGCGTACCGGAAAGCGGCGACGCTATCGGAGGCGATTTCGCACAGGATGGTCGGTACGTCGTCAACGAGGGTGAAGGAGATCCCCGTGCAGGTCTCGGAGGCGGGAGCCGCGAGGGCGTCAAGCCCGTCGCCGTCGAGCCGCGACCACGCGACGAGCCCGGAAAGCGGCGCTGTCCAGACCTCGGGAGTTTCCACGCCATCATTGTCCGTGTCATCGATGAACGCCGCGTAGAGAGCCGACGTATCCGCGGCCAGGTGGAGGAAGCCGGCGGCCGCGGTCGTCCCGCCGAACGGGCTCCCGAAGGGTGACCAGGAGTCGTTCTCCGTGTCATATTCGAGGACGGTTATCCCCGTTGATGAATCGACGACACCCAGAAAGAGGCGGTTGCCGGAAAAGACCAGGTCGAGTACGCGGGGGCCGGCGGAGGCCTTGGGAGTCTGAACGGCCGATGTCGAGGGAGCCGCGGCCGAGGTGAGGGTTCCGTCATCCTCATACCACAGGGAAACGGCTCCGTCCGCCGAGGAAACCACGGCGATGTATGGAACGCCATCCGAGTCGACGGAAACGGCGGTTTCACGGGCACCGGTCTCGATCGTCGCCGGGGCGGCCCACCTGAAGAGGTGAGTGAAGCCGGAAACCTCCGCTGACGGCGGGCTCTCGTTCTGGCCGAACAGGTTGGCCGCCGTCACCGTGTAATAGCAGGGTATCTCGGGCTCGACATCGGTGTCGATGAAGACGGTGTAGGAGGTGGAGCCCAGGTAGGAATCGGAATCGGCGGTGAATCCTGTTTCCATGCCCCGGTAGATGTGGTAGACTCCGGCGAAATCAGGGGCCGTCCAGGAGATCTCGATCTTGTCCTCGAAGGTCCCCTGACTCGCGGAAACTCCCGTCGGCACCTGCGGCGATCCTCCGAAATATCCGTTGCACGAGGCGAGGGGGGAAAGCGCCGCTAGAAGCAGGAAAGCTCCCCACAGGAGGAATCGGGCGGCCGTGTCACCCTGTTTCGGCGTTTTATCGTCCATCGTTCCTCCTAGAAAGAACCGCTTCCCAGCGAAGCGGAAAGGGTGAATCCAAGCGTGGGAAAGACCTCCGTTTCGCCGGACATGCGCGCCGTCGGATCGGTGAGTTCGTCCCCGGGCCCGCCGAAGGTCGCCCTGACCATCCCGGAGACGGTGAGCTTGTCGAACAGTTCCCAGGAGACGGAGAGAGATACGATTCCCGAGAGGTCGTTCAGGTTCATGTAGCCGAACAGGGCAAGGGAGAGATCCTCCACGAAGAGCTCGCGCTTGACGATGGACAGGGCCGCGTAGTGCTGCCCGAACGGCGAGAGATCGGCCGTGGAAAGGGCGGGGGGGGCTTCGTATCCCTCGGGCCGAGCATCGGTGTCTGATATGGCCAGACCGTTCTCGTCGGCGTTGTTGAGGAGGCGGTACGCGGCGGCGAGAAGGCTCGAATCCGCGTATCCCTCCCCGTTGAAGAAGTATTGGCCGATAATGGTCCAGTTCGTGTCTCCGTCGATGTACATGAAACCGAGCGTAGCGCTGAAGATCGGCAGGGTATCGATCGTATAGGTGTCGAGGACGATCTCCAGACCATCCTCCCCGTCCTCCTCGGCCGCGCTCTGGTCTTTCGACCTTCTCACATAGACCCGGTCGGATCCGACGGACAGGACGGCCTCCCCGAAGAAATCCCAGTTCCCGGATGCGCTTGAGAACATGCCGATGAACCGCGGCGCGAGGGAGCGCTGATAATAGGCGGCAAGGGAAATTTCCGTGGTTCCGGACAGGAAGTCCAGTTTCGGCGCGAGGGCGGCTTCCGAAGGCCGTATGCCCTCGTTGGTGACGATGTACAGATGCGCATTGTTGAACCCGAAGGGGTGGTTGATCTTGAGGGCCACCGGGCCTGTCCGCTCGGCTGTCGGATCCTCCACGTCGATGGCGGTCAGATTGAGGACATCCGCGGGGCTGAAGAAGTAACCGACCCCCCATTTGATCGTCTGTTTTCCGAAGCGGAAGAAGAGGCTGTCCTTGAACGAGAAATCCGCGAAGAGCTCGGTCACGCCGATGGTGAGCGTCGGGTTGGTCCCGGTCCCTGGTTCGTATTCCTCCTCCTCTTCGTCGTTCCCCCCATCCTCACCATCGTCCCCGTCCTCACGGGTCCCGATGCTGAATGTCCCGTCGTCGTTGACCGTGATCACGAGATCTTCCGTGAGGGAGGCGAGGTCGAAATCGCCGAGGAGCGAGGACGAGGACGAGATGGACAGTTTCCCGAACACCCTGAAGTCCTCGGCCGGCCTGGAACTGAAGAACAGGGTCGTCTTGACCGTGGGGTCCAGCGTCCGGTCCGGCGGATCGAGGAAATCGAAATCCTCCGTTCCCAAGTTGTTCCATGAACCGCCTGCCTGAAGCTCGCCTGTAAAGGTTCCGCCCCACGTGGTTCCCTCCGATGTGAGGAATTCCTTCGTAGGGGCTTGGCTCTCCTCCGAGGTATCAAGCTCCTCGATGAACGCTTCTTCCTGGAAAAGGGTTTCCTCGTCGAAGAGCTCCGCCTGTTTCGGCGTTTCCTCCTGACTGAAAACCGCGGCAGTGGCGGATAGGAAAACAAGGAGGAGGAGGTCTCTGGCCGCACAGGAGCCGAGGATCGGTTCCGCTTCCGCTCGAGAAGAGGAAGCCTTCATCAGTTGTTCACTCGTTCCAGGAAAGAGGTTGTGAAGACCGAGTCCGGCAAGGGAGAGACCGACGGTTCCTTCATCGTCATCTGGCTCTTCTCGCCCTCCCTGAGATTATCGATGAACAGGATCTGCGAGGGCACGTAGCGGTCTCCCACCTGGATGTATTTGGGGTAATACGTGGTCCTCATGAGCCGGTCGGAGAGGCTGTACTCTTCGGCCTTGAGCACGAGCGGGAGATCCTGCCTTATCCAGAGTTTGAGCTTCGGGTACGATACCTCCTCGTTCTTGGCCTGCAGAACGAGGATATAGACGGAAAAAGAACCGAGGGTTCCCGTCTCCCAGGCAACGACCGTGTAGTCCTCTGCGAGCGAGCCTCGGTCGAGGTCGCTGTTCTTCGCCTCCGAACCCTGAATATTCTCCTTAAGCGACGAATGGGAGAATTTCCTGCTTTCAGGGTCGTAGAACCAGACGTTTTCATCGACCTTGAGATACCCCTGCCCCTTCTGGACATCAGGCTTCAGGATGAGAAGGACGAACTGGTTGAGCCTGTCCCGCCTGAACATCCTGGCCTGAGTGATCGAGGTCTCCTCTCCCGGCTTCTCCGAAACGATCGTATAGATGCAGGAAAAGTCGGAATCCTCGAAATTCCCTATTTCATCGATCTCTGCGAGCATCCGATGGAAATCCGGTTCCGCCCCCAGGGGGAAAACCATACAAAAAAAGAGAAGGATTCCGGCGATCAGCGCCGGGCATCTTCCCCGGCGGCTTTTTCCGTTCCGTATGCTTTCCGTATATAGTACATTCATTCGATAGGCTCCTTGAACTCTCTTATTTTATAGTCCGAAGCGCGTCCGCCGGTTCAAGCAGCGCGGCCTTCCGCGCGGGGGAAAAGGCGGCGAAAAGTGTCATGAGTATGATCACCGCAGTATTGAGAAGGACCTGCCAGGGCAGGAGCTTGAAGGTCATATACCCGTTCTTGAGCAGGATGAAGATCGGGGTGTCCGTGCCCCAGTTGATCCTCGAGAGAACAAACATTACGATGCCTGACGCGGCCATTCCCGCTGCTACCCCGCCAAGCGCGAGGTAGAAGGCCTCTGCGAGGAACAGCCTTCTCACCTCGGTTCTCTGCATGCCCAAAGCCCGCATGGTACCGATCTCCTTGATCCGCTCGAACATGACCATGCGGAAGGTGTTGGTTACGCCGACCATGATGACCACGAAGAGGATCACGAGGAAGATGAGGCTCGCCACGTTCAGGACCTGTACGATCTCCTTGACTTCCTCGAGCATGTCGTTCAGGGTGTAGAAGCGGTATCGGGTCCCCTCCCACTGCTCCTCCTTCACTTGGTTCATTATCACGAGGAACGGGTTCTCCTCCGTTTCCGTGCTGTCCCGGTCGAACAGATCGACCTTGCCCTTCAGGTATTCGTAGAGACGGTTTCCCTCGGAATCGATCATGTCCATGTCTTCCAGGAAGATTCCGAGTGTCATGTATTCCCCTTCCGCGAGGTTGAGGAGTTCGTTGACGTAGTCGAGGTCGGCGTACGCCGATATGGAACCCATCATGCCGGGGTCCAGAATCGTGGCCGCGAGCACAAACTCCCCGACGTTCTGCTGGCCTGTGGCCGTTGTCAACTGGACGAGCATCCTGTCGCCGATCCGCACGTCGAGTTTTTCCGCGATTTTCGCGCTGACGATGATTCCGCGAGGATCCGCCATCCCGTCGAAACTTCCCTCGGCCAGGATGAGCCTTTCCTTGAAGAAGGATTCCTTATCCCATTCAATTCCCCGGACGTTCTGCCTGACGCTTTCTCCTTCAAAAATCAGCGTACCTGAGAACTCGGACTGCTTGGTTAGGTACCGGTATGGGATCCCGATGGCCTCGATGGCATTGGTGATGATTTCGTCGTTCCTGATCCGGGACACCATCCTTCCGGAGGGAAGCTTCTCCACGCCGTCTATGAAGATATGCCCGGCAAAGAGGTGGGAGAAGTTCTCCCCGACGTTCTCGATGAAACTTCCGGCGAAACCGTTGAGAAGGGTGACGATCAGAAGCCCGAAGGCGATCGCTCCGCCGAGGAGAAAGGTCCGCTTTTTCTGCCTGCCCAGGTTGCGCAGGGCCATGCCGCTCGTTCTCATCGCTTCCTCCTATTCGGTCTGGATCGCCTTGATCGGCGCCACCTTCAGGGCGAGCCGCATGGGATAGAGGTTCGCGACGACGCCGATCAGCATCACGATGAGCCAGATGACGAGGACGCTTCCCGCTTTGATCACCGGTTTGAGGACCGGCCCCGCGAAGAGGATCTCCACGAATTCGTTTCCCGCCTTGATCCCAATGAGCGAAACGATGCCCAGCCCGAGAAGCGCGGCCCCGATTCCGATCAGGCCGAAGACGATCGTGATCGTGAGGATCTCGAGGTTGAACAGCCGTCTGATGAAGCCCCTCTGGGCCCCCAGCGCCCGCATCGTCCCGATTTCCGACGTCCGTTCGATGACGCTGATGACGAGGGTATTCATGATGATGATCACGGCGACGATGGCCACGAGGAGCACCGCCGCGTTGAATACGATCCTGACGACGTCAGCCGATGTGGAAAAAGGCCCGGCCGCCTCCTTCCAGCCCCCCGCTGCAGCGGGTATCCCCTCTCTGGCGCAGTACAGGGAGAAATCGGCTATGAAGCGCTTCACCTGCCTGGGGCTGTCGAGCCGGAGGAGGATATATTCCCAGGCACCCGAGTCGATCTGGATCTGAGGCGCCTCCGAGCCGGTTTCGTCGCCCGGTGAATCAAGGATGGAGAAGAGATCCGCCTCGGAAAGCGTTCCGGAGCTTCCCGATCCCTCGGAGGGGAGCAGCGAGCCTCCGAATAGGAGATCTGCGTCTTCAACTGAGAGGAGTTCCGTCTCCTCCTCGGCGAGGGAAATTTCCGTCTCTCCCCCCACCGTCATGCCCTTGAGGGCACGAAGGGTCTGGATGTCAACGTAGGAGATCATGTCGGCCGCGGGGCTGCTCTGTTTCAAGGAGAAGACACCGGTTATCGGCACCTCCCGGATCTTGAATCCGGTAGACCCGAACGCGTTGAGGAGGATGGGATCCCCGACCCCCAAATTGGTCTCCATCTCCTCGTTGATCGTCTCCAGGGTCTTCTCCGAGAGGAGGATCCCCGTCTGGCCCGGGAGGAGGAAGGAACCTCCCGTGATCACGAGGTTGTCGAACATGGCGCGGTAGGAATCCGGTTCGATGCCGAAGAGGAGGGTGATCACCTGGCTTTCCGCCTCCAGCTTCTCCTCGACCTTCACCACGGCGAATCCGGTCACCTGGGAAGTGAGGTGTCTTACGCCGGGGTGATTCCTCGCGAATTCGTATATCCGGTTGTAGTAGGGGATGACGGGAGTCGTTTCGATGCCCCCGGGTGACTGGACGCCGAACAGGGAGATATCCCCCTCGGCTTTTCCGGTGATCATGATGTCCCCGGTGAAATTGGCGATAAAGGTCTTCTCTATGCCGCTGGTCGCGGTGTCCATGAGCGAGTTCCCCGCAACGAGGATGAAGACCCCGACCGCGATGATGATTCCGATGATCAGGCTCTTGGACTTATGTTCGAAGAGATTCCTGACGGCCATCCTAATCAGAACAGGCATGGGAGCCCTCCTGCCGTTCCTCGGATGCCACGAGGCCGTCGTGGAGCCGGATGATGTGGTCCGCGATGGACACGATGGTGTGGTCGTGGGTCGAGAAGATGAAGGTGGTGTCCAATTCCCGGTTGATCTTCTTCATCAGCTCGATGATCGATTCACCGGTAGCGGAGTCGAGATTGGCCGTCGGCTCGTCAGCCAGCACGATCTGGGGTTTGGTCACCAGCGCCCTCGCGATGGCGACGCGCTGCCTTTGACCACCCGAGAGCTCGTTCGGGCGGTGGTTTTTCCATGAGGTGAGGCCGACCTCCTCGATCAAGAAGGAGATCCACTTCTCCTTCTCTTCCTTGCCTATCCGGGTCTTTCCGAGGAGAAGGGGGAATTCGATGTTTTCGTAAACCGTGAGAACGGGAATGAGGTTGAAGGACTGGAAGATGAAACCGATCACCTCGTGGCGCAGACGGGTGATTTCCCGGTCCGAGAGGCCGCTCGTTGCCTTTCCGTTTATGGTCACCTCTCCTTCCGTGGGAGTGTCGATGCAGCCGATCATGTTCAGGATAGTCGATTTCCCCGAACCGGAGGGTCCGGCGATCGATATAAAATCCCCCTTGCAGATGTCGAAGGTCACTCCCTTCACCGCGTGCACCTCTGTTTTTCCAAGGGGATACGTTTTCTTTACATTCATGAGACTGACTATCGCCACAGTTTTCTCCTCATCTTTTCGACGCCGCATGCGTGATTCACTTAAAGATACCGATTCCTCCCTCCAATATTCAATATTTCACTGAAAAGATAATTTTTGAAATCCTTGACGTGACGTTCCGGGCATTAGTATCTTTCAATCGATGGGGATGGATACCGGCTCCGCTGATCCCAATCCCCGATGCGTGAGAATATAAGTTTTTGTTTTGCAAGCACTTATTTTTTGGTATAGGTTCTAATACCGGCCCTTCCAAGGCTCTCTCCGGGAGGCGTAGTACTATCCCGGAAGCCATGTGTAATGTTCCAGAGGAGAATGATGTCGAAAGAACAGGAAAAGCAGAACAACGGGGAGCCTGCCGCCGACGAAACAGCGGCGGTTCAGGATATTCCCGATGAAAAGAGCGCGGCCGATAAGGCCGCCGAGTTGCTCGTTAAGCAGGAACAGCGGATAGGCGAACTGGAAGCGGAATTGAGCGCCCTGAAGGATCAATACCTGCGGAAACAGGCCGCTGTCGAGAAGGTCAGGAAACGGCGACTCCGCGAGAGGGAGGAGGCGCTCAAGTCCGCGCATGCCAAACTACTCGTCGACCTCA
>CAZPZF010000123.1:0-9929 GCA_964590705.1 uncultured Spirochaetales bacterium
GATCTGGGCGGTGAAGAATCTCCTGCGGTCTTCGGATGGAATCTGGGAGCCGAGGAGGAAGTTCATGATCCGCTCGATCCCCGGACCGCCGTCCGATTCGTATTTATCCGTTGGGGAGGTTCCGGTGGCCTGGCAGAGATCCTCCTGGGGTATCCGCATGATCCGGGAACCGTCCGGGAATGGCCTTCGGTCGAAACGTTCCACGACAAGAACCGTGACCTTTCCGAAGCGGGCGATCTCGCACGCGGCTGTCTCGACGCCAAGCCTCCGCAGGATCTGTGCGCAGAGCCATTCTGTTTTCCACAGAAAGACTCAGGTCGACGCCCAACCCTCCTACGCGACCCAGGGGGAGTTTCAGGATATGGGTGGTCGGCGTGGAACCGCGCGGCAGTTTCCATTTTCCGTCGTGAAACAGCAGCGCCGTTTTTTCCTGGGCGCCCGCGATCGATATCCGGAACGCATCGGCGTTCTTCCGAGTGCCGAGACCGGGAGAGGTGACCTCGGTGAGGATCGTTTCCAGTTCGTTGTCATCCAGATCGGCCGCGGCAATTGAAGCGATCCACAGCGGTTGTTCGTTTTCGGGAAGGAGCTGCAGCGCGCCGACGCAGTCCCTCCCTATCTCCGTAAGAAGATCGAACGGCGCGGTGGAAAGTGTTCCGTAGCGGGCGCGTATCCTCTGCCGTATTTCGGCGCTGTCCGGGAGCAAGTTATCGAAAAAGGAAGCCACGGTTTTTCCGCTGTACGTGAAATCGGGCGGCGCGAGCGGCAGCGAAAGGGATATGGGACGCGCGTTCGGGTCGGTAAGCCAGCCCTCGTCGTACGTGAATTCATGAGTCCCTGACGCGTTCACGCTCCATCGGCCCACGCGGATGCCGTTCATCTAGACGCCGAGAGACCGGATCCGTTTTGCCCGGGTCATGACTGCCAGTCTCCCATTTCCGGGCTGTCAGAAATACTGGCTTTTGGCGAAAGGGATAGTTCAAGCTCAAGGGCGGACAGATACTTGAAGAGGCTTTCGATCGAACAGGACTCCGGATGGTTCTCAAGGGCCGATACCGTTTTCGGGAGAAGGCCGACCTTTGCGGCCGCGTCGCTCTGCGTGATTCCGAGCGCCTTTCGCGCGCTTTTCAGAGCCACGGCGAGCTGCGATAGGGAAGCTATGAGATATGTCATAGGGACTCCTGTGCCCCCAGTATAGCATACCCCCTAGGGTAAAATCAAGGAAAATACCTTAGAGGGTAAAAGATATAAATATACCTTAGGGGGTAGAACTAAAGAACATACGGTAAAGTGACACGAGTTATGCGTGCCTTCAAGTTGCCCTGACCAAGGAGATGATTGAAATACAGATCAGCGTTAAAATTCCTTCTATATCAGACCAAAATAGCCTGAGAAATCTATCCTTCTTTCACCAAGAATCTATCAAAGATATCAAGATTCTTGTTCAACCAGACGCTCGATCCATAACCGACAAAGTAGTTTTCAGACGCTTGACGGGCTTTTTTGAATTGCATCTGTTTAAAATAGGCTTTTAATGGCGATCCAGAATAATACTGCAGGGTATAGGTCCTTCATTCAATCTGAATCGTAATATATTCCGGAAATCATGAGCATGATAGAAAAAAACCTCGAGTATCCTTTCCTGGGGTAACAGAATACATACAGTACTGTACCTTTCTTCATACAAGCCCCCGGGATTTATGGCAATGGTCTTATTATGCGAACTTGGGAGTTTGAAATTCAGGTAGTGAAGATGCCCATAGAAGAAATAATCGTATGTGCCTAGGTTGATCATCCTCTTGACATTTTTTGGTTTCTCACCAGTTTCATCGTTTCCGTATGTATTGTGTCTCATGCCGACCATGAAGCCGTCAACTGTATCACTGAAAAGGAACGCTTGTTTTCCATCGATGAATCGTGGCTGTAGTGATCGGTGACGAAGTGAAACGCAAATTGTTTTCCCAAGAAAAGCTCTAAAATCGAATCACTGGTGAAATCCCCGCAATGGAAAACACGCGCACATCGTTCCGACATGAATAAGTGGATGGCGGCTTCTGATAACTCCACGCGATCATGGGTATCTGTTATCAAACCCCATTTAAGCAAATGACATATCCTTCTGGTAAACAGTACAACAGAGTATAGCCGGTCTGATCATCAAAATACAAGCGCATTGTCTGAATCGTGCACATGAATGGTAGGGAATCAATTTCTCAACTTGCGTTTTGAGATTTTTGAGCGTATCATGGTCAAAACCATGAAAAACAACTATGAACAGGAATTGAAACGACTTGTCGCGCTTGCGGGAACTGATGAAGGATTCTACCTTCTGGCGTTGCACGCGTTCATCGAGGGATACTGCAATACACTGAAACCAGGTTTCACCCTTTACGCAAAATTCAACGAGGTGATCGATCTTCTTCTTGACATGCTCGAAGTGATGGGAATTTCCGCTGCGGAGACGAGAAGGCCTCTCATTAGGCTCGCCAAGGAGCATGATCTGGCAAACCGGGTACGGCACCAGTTTCAGAGACTCACCGCTGAAGAGGCGGCGGCTGCTACATACAATTTCCTCGGTTTCTGCAAGGATTTCGGAATCGAGGGTATGGCGGTAGACCAGCTTCGGGAATCCCTTTCCATGTGGAAACGGAGATGCATTCCAGTCGAGATCATGCGGGAGCTGGAGAATTCCAGGCGGGAGCTTGGGGCAGTTCGGCAGGAAGCTTCAGCCATGATGAGACGTATCCAGGATCTCCAGGGAGCGGAGAGCAACCTCGCATCAGCTCTATCCCGGATCAAGACCTTTGAGGCGGAGATAGAGGCTCTCAGGAAAACTGCGGAGACCCGCGGGAAACGGGTGGACGAGCTAAGAAAAGGGCGTCACGAGGCTCGAGAAGAGAGGGATCGGGCAGTCGCAGAGTTGGCCGCGAACAAGGATATCGACGCTTACATGCGCTATCTCGAACGGTTCGGACACTATACCCGAACCAGGCTCGACTACGAACGGAGCGTCCTGTCGCTCAGCGGGGAACAGGAAGAGGCGGTCTCCATGATCAGGGAAGCGGGAGACTATGTGATTAAAGGGGCGGCGGGAACGGGGAAGACCCTTGTCCTTCTGCACGCTTTGGAGAGGTTTCTGAAGGATCCCCAACATCGGCTGGGATTTACGGAACGGGGGAATCCTGTGCTTCTCACCTATACGAATACCCTGGTCAAGTATTCACGCTATCTCGCGGAAATTGTAGGACGATCCGGCGCGGTTCCGCACGTTTCAACAGCCGATTCGTTCCTCCTTTCCCTGCTAAAAGCGATCATCGATAAAAGGGCGGCCATCGATTTCAAGGCGCCGTGGAACGACATTCATGACTATAATACGACAGGTTTTTTTACTGACGAAGAACTCGCGGTTGAGCTTGAGAACATCATTTGGGGAAACGCTGTTACCAGGGAGGAGTATCTCGAGGAAGGGATCATAAGGCGCGGCGCCCGACAACCTCTCAACAAGGATCAACGCCGTGCGGTCTGGGAAATCCAGGAAAGGCTCATGGAAAAATATACAGGGAAGCTTCTTTTTTCCAGAAGCGCCGCGGCTGTCTGCATCCTCGAGTATATAGAGAGGGGCGTGTTTCCCATCGATTCCTGCGAGGCCGAGCGGATATACGTGGACGAGTCGCAGGACCTTCCGGCCGCTATCATACGGGTATTCAGGAATATGTCCCGCAGCGGATTGGTAGCCGCGGCTGACGACGTGCAATCCATCTACCGCATAGGATCACACTATCTTAGGGCTGGACTGAACGTCATCGGACATGTGCGGATTCTGCGAACGAATTTCAGGAATACCAGACAGATCTACAACTTCGCGGAGTGGACAGCCGGAAGGCATGCAGATTGCAGTTCTGCAGGATCGTGGCACACGGAAAGCAATTCCGCAGGCGCTGGAAGCGGTTATCAATCGGTAGATCCGGCTCAAACCGCCGCTGAGGAAACGCCGGTATTCGGAATCGAAACGGGACGTATAGGCCCAGAACCAGAAGTCGTTTGCCGCGCGGATGAGCGGGAGCTGATGGAATCACTTGCTCTTCAGTTGAAGATCGTCCTCGGCCGCCTGGGATACGATCCCGAGAATGTCGGCATACTCGCTCCCACGAATGACGACCTCGTAAAGATAAAGGCAAGACTTGCTACCGAAACAATCCGCTCTGCAAATATCAGGGAAAAAGAATTTGATTTTCTTGAGCCAGACATCGTCCGCCTCAGCACGCTCCATTCGAGCAAGGGTCTGGAATTTCCAGTTGTGCTTCTGTACCTCCCCAGGCTTCCCCAGTCTGAGGAGTATGACGAAAAGTCGACAATCCGCCTCCAGAACAGCCTGCTCTATGTAGCGATGACCCGGGCCATGGATTACCTGGTTGTGTTCGTCCTCGACAATCCGGCCGACAAGGTCATTGCCCATTTTCTTGAATCCGCAAAGTCGGCACCGCTGGTCAACGTTATAGGCTGAGTTCCGGACATAAGTAAAAGGAGAACTTCATGAACGTGTTCGACATCCGACAGAGACTGGTGGACGAGTACCGGGAGTATGTCCAGAGTTTCGTTGACATCGCGGATCCCCGCATAGAAGATAAGGTATCATCCCACCTCTCCGGCGGAGAGCTGTGGCCCGAACCGCTCCTTCAGCTTAATCCCAGTTTCGAAACTGGCAAGACCGTGGACGAGCTGGTAGACGAAGGTCTTCTCTGCCCCAGATGCAGGAGCGTGTTCCGGATCAAGAGCGCAGCCGATCCTACCGGAAAGACGATGCGGCTTCATCTGCATCAGGAGGAAGCCATCAGGGCCGCGCGGCGCGGCTCGAGTGATGTCCTGACTACGGGGACCGGGTCCGGCAAGAGCCTCGCGTACATCATACCAATCGTCGACCATGTCCTCAGAAACGGAACTGGAAATGGGATCCAAGCGATCGTCGTGTATCCGATGAACGCCCTCGCGAACAGCCAGATGGGAGAACTGGACAAATTCATCTTCAGCCCTGAAGAAAAACGGAGCGTATCCTTCAAACGGTACACAGGCCAGGAGTCCCAGCAGGAGCGCGAGCAGATCACCGCCAACCCGCCTGACATACTCCTGACCAACTACATGATGCTCGAACTCATCCTGACCCGGTGGCGTGACAAGGAGCTCATCCGTAAATCCGGCAGCCTCGCTTTCCTTGTGCTGGACGAACTTCACACGTATCGGGGGCGCCAGGGGGCTGATGTGGCCCTTCTGGTTCGGCGAGTGCGGGAAGCGTTCGGCGCGCCTGCGCTGTGTTGCGTGGGAACATCGGCCACGATGGCGGGGGGGAAGACGGCCGAGGAGCAGAGGATCGAGGTCGCAGCGGCGGCATCATGCCTGTTCGGCGTAACGGTATCCGCGGAAGATGTCATCGGAGAGACTCTCCGCAGGTCAACCGTGGATATGGACGCCGGCTCACCCGCAGCCGTTATGACACTTACGGAATCGGTGGTAGGATATATCGAACCGGCCGGGCTGGATGAGTATTACCGCCACCCGTTCTCGTCATGGATAGAAACGGCATTCGGGCTCGAGAGGGAGGAAGGGACCGGCATCCTCAGGCGGCGGAAACCTCGTTCGGCCGCGGGGCCGGGCGGTGCAGCGGCTGATCTGGCCGGGCTGACCGGTTTGGATGAAAAGATCTGTGCAGAAGCCATAAGGAGACACCTCCTTGCCGGTTACCGGTTCGAGGATCCTTCCAAAAACGGCCAACCGCCGTTCGCCTTCCGGATTCACCAGTTCTTCAGCCGTGGAGACTCGGTATACGCCACGCTGGAACCGAAAGACACCAGGTACATCAGCATGAAGGGGCAGCAGTACGTCCCGGGGGACCGTTCCCGTGTCCTCTATCCTCTGGTGTTCTGCAGGGAATGCGGCGCGGAGTTCGCGGTGGTGCGCCTGACCGGTGGGCCGGGAGGCAGAAGATTCGAACGCCGAGAGCTTTCCGATACATCCTGCGGGGAACACGAGGAGATTGGATTCCTCACCAGCGGGGAAGGGATCGACTGGATGGATTCCGAAGAGTCGATGATCCAGTTCATTCCAGACGATATGGTAAAAACCAATAAAAAAGGGGAAACGGTGCTAAAGCCGGACGCGCGGAACCACGTTCCCCGAGCAGTATCGGTGCGTCCTGACGGAACGGCCGCGCGGGACAACGTGGAAGGGGTGGGATACCTGTTCATCCCCGCGCCCTTCAGGTTCTGCCCACACTGCGGGGTAGCCTATTCAGCTCGGAGCAGGGGTGACTTCGGGAAGCTTGCGACTCTGGGGACAGAGGGACGGAGCTCGGTCATTACTCTTCTCAGCCTTTCCATGGTGAGAATGCTGAAGGAGGAACGTTCCATTCCAAAGGAGGCCCGGAAACTCCTGTCCTTTACGGACAACCGGCAGGACGCCGCATTACAGGCCGGCCATTTCAACGACTTCATCCAGGTGGGACTTCTCAGGTCCGCTCTGTACCGCGCCGTTGCCCTCGCGGGGCCGTACGGACTTTCCTATGACGAGCTCGTCGGAGCCGTGTTTAAAAGCTTGAATCTTCCGTTTGCCGAATACGCGAAGGACCCTGAGCTAAAAGCACGGTTCGCGATAGAATCCACGAACAAGGCGCTCATGGAAGTCATCGGTTACCGGATATACCGGGACCTGGAACGGGGATGGCGCATCCTGCTGCCGAACCTCGAGCAGTGCGGTCTTCTGGTCATAGAATACGACCGCCTGCGGGAAATCTGCGCTGACGATGACACATGGGACGGGAGTCATCAGGCACTCGTGGCCGCTGCGCCTGAAATCCGGGAACGGGTTGCCGAAGTTCTTTTGGACATCATGCGCCGGGGGCTGGCCATAAACGTGGAATATCTTGACGGTATGCACCAGGATACCATGAGGAGCAGATGCAGGCAGTATCTCCTGGAAGAGGACGCCACCGCCTGGACACTAGGTGAATCGGAGCGTCTCTTCACCTCGGCAGTTCTCTGGCCCTCTTCCAGGGGACGGTTCGGTAACATGATGGACATATTCCTTTCCGGTTATTCCGGGTACGGGCAGTTCCTCAGGCGGAACGGAACCTTCCCAGGCCTGGAAACCGCGCTCACCGTGAAGGATTCTCAGCAGATAATACGAGATCTGCTGGAGATCCTTCGGGGAGCGGGCCTGGTTGAACCTGTCGATTCTTCGGGCGGGGAAGACCCCGTCACCGGGTACCGGCTCAAGGCGGCCGCGATGCGCTGGAAGGCAGGCGACGGAAAGACCGCTCCGCATGACCCGGTTAGGATGCTCCGCCCATCGGCTCGGGGGGTCAGGATCAACCCGTTCTTCGTCAAATTCTACAGAGAGGTCGGATCAACCCTCGGAGGACTCGAGGCACGGGAACATACCGCCCAGGTGAAGGCCGAAGATCGGGAGTCGCGGGAAAAACGATTCGGGACGGGGGAACTGCCGGTCCTCTACGCGTCCGCCACCCTGGAACTCGGCGTTGACATCAAGAGCCTGAACGCGGTGAACATGCGCAACATCCCGCCTACGCCGGCGAACTACGCCCAGCGTTCCGGCCGCGCGGGAAGGAACGGCCAGCCGGCAATCGTCTTCAGCTACTGCTCAACCTACCGGAGCCACGACCAGTATTTCTTCAGGAGGCCCCTCCTCATGGTGGCCGGCGCGGTAGGGACCCCGCGGATAGACCTTTCCAACGAGGATCTGGTCAGGAGTCACGTACACGCCGTATGGCTTTCCGAATCCGGTGTTGACCTCAAATACTCAATGACCGATGTCCTGGACACCTCAATTCTTGATACCCTGCCGGTCTTCCCATCAATTTCGGACCAGCTGCGTGGAAGCGGATTGAAGGCACGGGTCAAACAGCGGGTGCGCCCAATCCTTGATGAGCTCAATGATACAGCCGGAAGCCCTGACTGGTACGGAGCAGGTTGGATCGACGAAACCCTCGACAACGCGTACGCGGATTTCGACAGGGCGTGCGACCGCTGGAGGACTCTCTACCGGACCGCCAAGAAACAGGCGGAACTGCACGGGAGGATCGTCCAGGACCACTCGCGCAACGCTGAAGACAAGAGAAGATCGAAGATCCTCAGGGCTGAGGCGGAGGCGCAGATCGAACTCCTCACCTCCAACGAGGGACGCTCGGACGCGGACTTCTATACCTACCGCTATTTCGCCAGCGAAGGATTCCTTCCCGGGTACAATTTCCCTCGGCTTCCCCTTTCCGCGTATATACCCGGCAAGAGGCCTGGAGGCTTTGCTAAGCCGGACCAGTTCCTGTCCCGGCCGAGGTTCCTCGCGGTGAGCGAGTTCGGCCCCCGATCGATGATCTATCACGACGGATCCCGCTTCCGGATAGACCGGGTCATCATGGAGACGAACGACGTCCAGCAGGCGGACGCGCGCCTTCCCCTTTCGCGCGTGAAGGTCTGTCCGGCGTGCGGCTATCTCCATATCGAGTCAGGGGGATCTGGCTTCGACCTGTGCGACTGGTGCGGGGCAGCGCTTAAGGAACTCCGGCCGAACCTCTTCCGCATGCAGAATGTCTCCACCAGGCGGGTGGACCGGATCAATTCCGACGAGGAGGAGCGCACCAGGACAGGCTACCGGATAACGACCGCGGTGCGCTTTTCAGACCACAACGGCGTGGCGCGGTGCGTGACATCGGACGTGAAGGCTGAAGGCCGGCTCCTCGCCCGAATCTCCTACGGCCCGGCGGCCATCATCTGGAGGATCAACCGGGGATGGAAGAAACGGGCGCCCGGATCGGCGGACGGGTTCGTTCTCGATGTCGAACGGGGGTACTGGGCGCGCAACGATGCGGACGACGATGACGATTCTGACGCAAATCCTTTAAGCCCGCGGACGGAACGGGTGATTCCCTATGTGGAGGACAGGAGAAACTGCCTCCTCGTCAGACCGGCATTTCCGGAGGCAATGGATGACAGGAGCGCCGTAGCCTGGATGGCGAGCTTCGAGGCGGCATTCAGGACAGCCATACGCGAGGAGTTCGACCTGGAGGACGCCGAGCTGGCATCCGAACCCCTTCCGGACGGGACGAACCGCAGGATCGTGCTCGTATACGAAGCCGCGGAGGGAGGGGCGGGAGTCCTCGGACAGATCATTTCCTCCACGGAACGTCTGAACGCGGTTGGCCGCCGGGCCCTGGAGATCTGCCATTTCGATCCCGCTCACGGGGCGGACCTGGGGGCTGCCGTTGGGGAAACGGAACGGTGCGAGGCCGCTTGTTACGACTGCCTCATGAGCTACGGCAACCAGCAGGACCACAAGCTCCTTGATCGTTTCCTGGTAAGGGACTGGTTCCTCGCTTTATGCTCAGCTCGCGTTGAAACGGCGCCGGGAAGGGGCGGCAGGGCGGCGCACCTGGAAGAACTCCTCTCCCGCTGCGATTCGGAACTGGAGCGGGACTGGCTCCGTTTTCTGGAAGCCGGGGGATACAACCTTCCCGGAGAGGCCCAGGTATTAATCCCCGAATGCGGAACGCGTCCCGATTTCCTCTACAGGGAACACGGAATGGCGGTCTACATAGATGGTCCCATACACGACTATCCCGAACGGGCCGCCCGGGACCGGGAACGGGAGAGCTGCCTCGATGCGATGGGATTCAACTGGATCGTGCGGTTCGGTCATAGCGACGAATGGCAGACGATCGTGAAACGGTACCCGAGCGTGTTCGGAAGGGGGAGGGAATGAACCATCAGCCGGGAAGCATCGTGCGGGCGCGGGGCCGCGAATGGGTGGTCATGCCCCAGGCGGAGGACCCCGCCGTTCTCCTCCTCAGGCCTTTGGGAGGACCCCAGGCCGAAACGGTCGGAATTCTCCCCTCCATCGAGCCGGTAGCCGAAGCCCGGTTTTCC
>CAZPZF010000124.1:0-9911 GCA_964590705.1 uncultured Spirochaetales bacterium
ACCTACCAAGGACCTCTTTTTTAAGAACAAAGTAGAAGAAAAGAGCAACACCAAATCCAATGAGAAAATAGATCAGTCCGATGTTGAAGTAATAGGTAAACATTCCGTCACATACTCCTTACGCAAAAAATCGAAAGCTGCTAATCGGAAAAGAGATTGAATTCATACTTCTCGGTGTAGACAGACGAAGGAAGGTACGATGCCTCCTCCGCATATACGGGCGAATATGATTCCCCCAGCCCATAGGGCAAGACAAAGAGGACGATATAGAGTTGAGCGTCTGGTGTTTCACGGATGTATTGGAGGGTGGATGATGCGATATCGGGCGCTCTGCTGATATTGATGAAGGCGAAATTGGCCACGGTATTCAGGGATGGATCAACGCTGTCGGGAATGATGCGATATAACTCAACCGGAAGCGATGTCACAGACTCGTTCACATCTAGGAGAGTCACGGTAAGGGCCGGTGATTTCTCGTGAACTGATTTGTCGGTGCCGGAAGAGAGGGTGAACGTCAGGCGAAACTCGCTGTCTTCGGTTATCGAGAAGGAACCGCCCGATTCGTCGGTAAACAAGGCGATGCTGAGGCGGTAGAATTCATCTTCTATTGATGATGATGTCTCTGTGTTGTAGGTTCCGAATTTCATGATCTGGTTGTTCGCCAATGCGGATGACGCGTTGTTGGAAACGATGGCGCGGTCCGCTTCTATTTTCGTTTCGAGATCGATGATGTTCAGCGAGCCTGGATAGATCTTGTAGTACAGGAGAAAACCCCTGAAGGCCCGGTAGGAAGAGCTGTCCAGCTGATAGGAAAAGGATCTTTCCAGCTGTCCTTCCCCTTTGATTTTAGTCTCATCGATCTCAGGAATATAGGGAAATGTGTCAAATCCGCAGGAGACGCACAGTGTCAGGACCGCGCACGAAAGAGCGGCCGCCATGCGTTTGAGGGGCAGGGGCGTTCCCCTACCCCTTTTTTTTCTTATCTCTGCTTTCGGGCGGTTCGAGTCCTTCGGGTACGTCGATGAGTTCGTACACAACGACGGGTTTGTTCTTCCCTTTGACACGGACATTGTCGAGCTCACGGGCGATAACCTTGTCTTTGACCAGTCCATAGGTGTATTCGCTCATCATGATATGGGTTCCGTATTGTTTGTTCAAGCCTTCCAGGCGCGATCCGAGATTGACGTTGTCACCTGAAAGGGTATATGCCATCCGCCCTGTGGAACCCATGTTACCGACCGTCATGATCCCGGAATTCAGTCCCATCCTAACGGAGATCCGTTTCTCCTCCGGCCATTGTTCGTTTAGCTCCTTGAGCGCCATCTGCTGGCGAAGGGAGCATTTACAGGCGAGGAGCGCGTGGTCTTCCTGAGGCAGCGGGGCGCCCCAGAAGCACATGACCGCGTCACCGATGTACTTGTCGAGTGTTCCCTTGAAAGTGAGGATGATATCGGTCATGGCCGTCAGGTACTTGTTGAGGTGTGAGACCAGTTCCTGAGGGGTCATCGTCTCGGAAAGTGTCGTGAATCCAGCGATATCGGAGAAGAACACGGTGAGGTTCTTGTCAACCCCGCCGAGTTCCGGTGGAGTCTCCATCATTTCCGCGACAACGGAGGGGCTTACGTATTTACCGAACATATCCTTAATTTGCCGCTTGTCCTTTTCCTCGGTCAGTGCCCGGTAGACGACAACTGTGATCAGGGTAAGGATCACTCCGATGGCTGGATCCGCGAAGCCGATGATAAAGGCCTTCTGATCAAAGATTATACTCGTGGTAAAGAAGAGGACGATGACGAGGAAAAGGGAGACGAAGAAAGCCCAAATCGTGGACAAGCGAGAAACCATGAAGGCGGTGAGAAGGACGAGACCGGCTAGGATGGCGAGGTCGAGCCACCACGGGGCGGTGATGAGGAATTTATTCATCAGAATCGTGTTCAGCGCATTTGCGTGGATCTCGACACCGTACATGAGTCCGAGGGGCGTCGGTTTCTGGTCAGCCGCCATTCCTTGGGCAAAAGGACCGACCATCAGGATTTTATTGCCTACAGCCTTCGTCCGCGGCCATGACGCGGGATTCGATCCCGGCGGGTTCGCTGCGTACCCGGAGAACGATCGGATCGGGAAGGTCTGCCTGCCTTCCGAGGACGCGAACGAGGGAGGACCCATGTAATTGATGAGCATCCTTCCCTGGTCGTCGATCGGGATCGCGACTTCCGTGAGGATCTGATACTCAGCTTCGGTGGTAACATGACCCTCCGCGTCTATCACCGCAGGTTTGGTTTCCAGTCTATACGGCTCCCATGACTGCGTTTCCATGTTCCACTGCTGGGGATTTGAAATGAGGATCGATTCGCCCAGCCGCACGACGATGTCGGAGAGTTTCTTGTTCCAGTATTCAAGGGCCAGGGAAAGGGTTATGGACGGCAAAAAATGATCCTGATATTTCCTGATCAGATAATAGGACTGGTCCGGCTTGCCGTCTCCATCCGTATCCTCTTCCTTGAGGGGGGCGTGAGCCTCCAGATCCGCCTGCAGTTTCTGCAGAATCTCCGCCGTGAGGGGGCTTTCGATCGTATGAGGAAGCCCGTTCCGATCCACCCACTCGAGCCGTTCGAATCGTTCGGCAGAGACCGAATAATCGGTGGTGAGATCGTTGAACCGGACCGTCTCCAGAAGTTCGCAGGATTTGGCAATGAGAGCTTGCCTTCTAAAGACCTTGTCGGCGTCCTCGTAGAAATTCGCGTGTCCGTAGCCGTACGTCGCCCTTCCATAGGGCTGAAGGGGGGGTTGAAGCCCGTAAAAGCCGCGCATATGCTCCCAGGGGCCGCTCACATCAGTGATCTCTCCGTACGTTTCGTACAAGATTTTCTGCCTCCGGAAGAATTCTTCGGCTCCCTCGCTTGGGGGAAGTTCGTCGAGCACGGTTTCAAGGAAGACCCTTCCGTTAGAGCGTATACTCTGGAGGAGATTCGCGTCGTCGAAGCCTTTTGCGTCCGGTTCTATAAAAAAGATATCGAGAAACAGAGCTCTTTCACGTTCCTCCTGGCGCTGGATGCGGCTGAAGGAGTTGACCAGATCCGCCTCGCGGTATCGGGGAAATGGCCATTTGCCGAAATCGCTCAGGGATTTAAAATCGATCCCCACGATGAGGATATCGGGATTGATGTTCGGATTCCGCGTCTCAAGGCTCACCCCTTCGGCGATAGTTTCCTTCAGGAAGAGGGTCTTATAGTTGAACTGGAGATCCAGCATCTTGAGATCGAGGTTATCGGTCAAACGGGTGAATCTTCCGATGACGTAAAAGAGGAGAACGACAATGACGCCGATGATGATTCCGAAGTATCTGGTTTCGAAGATCTTTGACCGTTTTTTGGTTCGTGCCATTGCGATTCTCCTCCTCAAATGCGTCTAGGAAATGAGAAAGATCACTTATGCATCGCGGCAAGGTAGATTATACGATCTCTTGCCAGTTTTGTCCAATTGCTGTCAGGGAAGCGATCTATGCACGCGTTATATATTCCCACCGCTTCGTCGTTTTTCTGGAGAGTTTCAAGAATCCTTCCTAAAGAGAAGTACGCTCTGGGAACGTCTGGGTAGAGATCTTCATAGGTGTCGATGACGCGTCGGTACAAGGCGGCCGCTTTCTCTAAGTCCGCAAGCTCTTCGGCCGCGGCTCCCGCGTTCATGAGGCTCGAGACGGCAAGATACGATTCCGGAAAGAGATCGGCGAGCGCCGTGTACTCCGCAGCTGATTCGGCCCATTCTCCCTTCTCGAAGTAGAAATCGCCCATGATGAAACGGGCTCTCATCGCGGCATACCGTTTGGGGTATTTTTCCAGAATCGTGTCGTACAGAGTGAGGATCTCGGTCTCCAATCCGCCTTTCCCGGCCTCGTCGGCTGAAAGCCAATCGATGTAGGCTTCCTGCATCCGCTCGGACAAAAGGGTGGAACGTTCGACGACCCGTGCCGACTGTTCCGAAACAATGATGTACCCTACGATCAGCAGCAGGACGGCCGCGAATATGATGATGAGTAAAAGGCGGTTCTTTTCGAGGAATTTCGAGAGAAAAGCGTTGAAGGCGTTCGTTTTTTTCTGCTCCTGGGTGGCTGTCATTGGTGTCGCTCCTGAGTGTTATTGTCTCTTGATACTGAGTTCTTTGATGAGTCGTGAAAGGTAGGTCCTCTGTATTCCCAATTGTTTGGCAGTCTCCGTTTGCCGCCATCCGTGGAATTCGAGGGCCCTGAAAATGAAGTGTTTCTTGAAGAGGTTAATCGCGTCCTTCAGCTGCTTTCCAGAATACTCGTCCTCGCTAGAGAGACGGCTCGTTTCCAGGATCAGATCCTGCACGCGTATCATGTCCTCCGTACAGATGACGACGGCGCGCTCGATCACGTTCTCCAGCTCACGTACATTGCCTGGCCAGTGATAGGAGATGAGGCTGTCCATGGCCTCCGATGTAAAACCGCGGATCTGTTTTTTCGTTTCCCGATTGATGCGGAGGAGGAAGAAGTCGGCGAGTTCAGGGATGTCGTCCGGGCGTTCCCGCAGCGGCGGGATATAGAACGGAAGGACGTTGAGGCGGTAGTAGAGATCCCTCCTGAATTTGCCTTCCTCGAGAGCCTTGTCCATGTCTTTGTTTGTCGCCGCTAGGATCCTTACATCGACTTTCTGGGCTTCGCTCGACCCGACTCGCTCGAATACCTTATGCTGAATGACCCGGAGGAGCTTTGCCTGCAGGTTGAGGGGAAGCTCTCCGATTTCGTCAAGGAAGATCGTACCTCCGTCTGCAAGCTCGAACCGGCCGCGCCTGTCCGAAATGGCGTCCGTGAATGCACCTTTGACGTGGCCGAAGAGCTCGCTTTCGAGAAGATGTTCGGGAAGAGCTGCGCAATTGACTCGGATGAACGGACCGCCGTTCCTCTGGCTATGGAGGTGTATCTGTTCTGCGAAGAGTTCCTTGCCGACCCCGCTTTCACCCATGATTAGGACAGAGGAGTCTGTCACGGCCACTTTCTTGGCGATAGACAGCTTTTCCTGGATTACGGTGCTCTTGCCGATAAAGGTGTGATACCCCCTTCCTTCCTGAATCTGGTCCTGCAGGATGTAGATCTGGTCGCGAATCTTCTGGTAGCTGCGCGCGTTCTGGATAGCGATGGCCGCCTGTGTTGCAAAAACCTCGAGCCACTGCAGATCTTCATCGTCGAAAAGTCTCCCATCCAGCCTGTTGATGATTTCGATGACTCCGACGCATTTCTCCTTGATCCGCATGGGAACGGCGAGGATGGAGGCGGTGGTGAAACCGACCGATTTGTCGATGTCCATGTAGAATCGGGGGTCGTTGTCAACATCGTTGACGATGAGTGATGTATTGTGCAATGCGACCCACCCGGCGATACCTTCCCCCATATTGAGGGAAAAGTTCTTCATCTGCGGTCCCTTAGAACCGAGCGCGATTTCGAAGTACAGTTTGTTATTTTCCGGATTCACCAAAAGGAGAGACGACGCCTCTCCGTTTGTGAGGCGTGTCGCTGATTCAAGGATACGGGTCAACAGACTCTTTACATCCGTATAGTTGGAATTGATGAGGGTATTGATCTCGATGAGGGTTTCTAACCGTTTGACATCGATTTTTGAAGTCAGCATACTACCGAGCCGATGGATCGTTCCCCTTATTCTTCAAGATATCTCCCAGAGTTATGGTTGAGGTGTCGTCCTCGTCATGGATATACTTGGACAGCTCCTCTCGCTGGATGGATTTCTGGTATTCCCGTATCGAAAGCGAGAGACGCTGGCTGTGTGGATTGATCTCAGTAACGACGGCTTTGACAATGTCGCCCTTGTGGAATTTCGACAGAAGCTCGTCCTCGCTTTCATCGGTGGTTTCAGCGATGTTGTGTTTGTTGATGAGTCCCTCGATCTCGCCGGATACGCGTACAAAAATGCCGAAATCGGTAACAGATGTGACTTCGCCTTCGATTACGCTTCCCTTGGGATGCTGTTCCCTGAGCATCTCCCAGGGGTCGTCCGAAAGCTGTTTGACGCCGAGCCGCAGGCGGCGGTTTTCGCTGTCGACGTCGATAATAACGACTTCGATCTGTTCTCCCTGCTTGAGCTGGGAGGATGGATGCTTGACCTTCTTGGTCCACGAGATATCGTCTACATGCAGGAAGCCATCGATTCCTTCCGCCACCTCGATAAATGCCCCGGCATTGGTGATCTTCTTGATCTCACCGGTGATCCTTTTGCCGATGGGGAATTCGGCTTCGAGATTGTCCCATGGGTTCTCGCAGACCTGCTTCAGGCCGAGAGACACCCTCCCCTGTTGGATATCGTAGGCGAGGATCTTGGCCTCGACCTCGTCGCCGACGGAGAGTAGTTCCTTGGGGTGTTTGATCCTCTTAACCCAGGAAAGTTCGGAAATATGTGCGAGACCTTCGATACCCTCCTCTAGTTCGATGAAGGCGCCGAAATCGGTGAGTTTTGTCACTTTTCCCCTGACGATATCTCCAACCATGTAGCGGGTTTCAAAGGTCGACCAGGGATCGGGAGTGAAGTGCTTAAGCGAGAGGTTGATCTTTCTCTCGATAGGATCCATCTTGATTACTTTGAATTGGAGTTTTTGGCCTTTTTTGACATAATCTTTCGGGCGAGTAACATGGCCCCAGCTCATGTCGTTGATATGCAGAAGGCCGTCGAAACCTCCTAGATCGATAAAAGCGCCGAATGATGTGAAGCTCTTGACCGTTCCCTCGACGACATCGTCGATCGATACGGTGTTGAAGAACTCCTCGCGTTTCCTTTCGATCTCCTTTTCCAACCAGTCACGTCGGGAGAGGACGATCTTGAGTTTATTTTCACTATAGAGGCGGTCGATGGTGAAGAGGCTCTTCATGCCGACATACTCTTCGGGGTTATTCACCCTGACCACATCGGTTTTAGATATCGGGTTGAATCCGGTTATTCCGTATCCCAAATCGACTTCGAAACCGCCTTTGATCGCCTTTGAGAAGGTGGCTTCGATCGGTTTTCCGTCCTGGAACGCTTGGCGAAGATCCTTCCAGAAGAGCTTGATATCTGCCTTGCTCTTGGATACGACGATTTCGCCAGAACGGTCTTCCTTTTTCACAAGAACGACCGATACTTTGTCTCCGACGACCGGCTTGTTCTTGAATTCGGTGATGGGGATCCTTCCCTCGGACTTGTAGCCGACATCCACGAATACCTGATCGTCACCTATCTGAACAACTTTGCCCTCGACAAGCTGACCTTCTTCAAGCTCTTCCAATGATTTGAGATACTGTTCCTGAAGGTCTGTCTGATTGATCTCTTCGTTGTGATTGGGCTCTTTGTCTGTCATTTCCCAAACTCCTGGCTTCGAATTACATGCAGGCGCCGCACTCCGTACAGAAAAACCTTACGGCTCTTGCAAGGGAAACTCTGTGGGCTACGCGTTCTTGGTTTCCTTCCTGGGGATTGCGCGTAATACTTTCTCACAAACTTCATCTATGGTCAAGTCCGATGTATCCAAATAATTTGCATCAGATGCGAGTTTCAGGCTTCCAACCGGTTTATTCCGATCGATCGCGTCGCGTTTCTCGATGGCGCGCATCTGTTCTTCAAGAGTGAGAGAACTCAGGCCCTGGGCGAACCTTCGTTTCGCACGCATTTCTACAGAAGCGTCAAGGTAGAATTTGCATTCTGCGTCGGGGAAAACGACGGTGGTGATGTCCCTGCCGTCGACGATCACGTCAGCTCCTTCCGCGATCTTCCTGAGAAGGGCATTAACGATCTTCCGAACTGGAACGATCGCCGACACCTGGGCGACCCAGCGGTCGACGGTATCGGTGTGGAGGTGGTCCTGAATATCCTGGCCGTTCAGAAAAACACGGTCGGCGGCAATGGTGATGTCGAATGTGCCGATGGATTCAATTACGAGGTTCTCGTCTGCGGGATCGATTCCCCGCACAAGGATCCCATACGTGATGGCTCGATACAGGTCGCCGGAAACGAGATACTTGAAGCCCGTACGCCTGGCGAGGCAACGGGCGATCGTACTTTTGCCCACTCCCGCGGGGCCGTCAATCGCGATGACCATGGTCCGTCCTCTCGGATAGCAGTAATAGATCCGCGACTTCCTTTTTCGTAAGGTACCTCCACTGGCCGGGTTCAAGTTTCCCCAGGCGCACACCGCCGATCCTGATCCGGTGGATCCTTTTCACCTTGATCCTCTTGTCTATGAAGAAATTGCGGATCTCGCGGTTTTTCCCTTCCGTGAGGACGAGGCGCACCTTCTGGGGGGAGAGGAGTACGTAGGAAGCGATACGGTACTTTTCCCCTTCTATCCAGACACCGCGTTGGAATTCCTCCAGGGAGGATTCTTTAATGGCATCCTTCGTCTCCACGAGATATTCCTTCTCGATGCGGGAGGAAGGATGAGTCATTTTTCGGGCGAATTCGCCGTCGTTCGTGAAGAAGATGAGACCCGAAGAGAGATAATCGAGTCTCCCGACGTGAAAGACCCTCTCGGAGACGGAGGGTTTAAGGAAGGAAACGACCAGAGGCCGCCCCTGCGGGTCGGAATTCGAGCAGAGGTACCTCTGGGGTTTGTTCAGGGCTATATAGACAAGTCTGATTTCAGGTCGTACCGGGGAGCCGTCCATCGAAACCGTGTCTTCCGGTAAAACCTTGGTACCAAGCGTGGTTACCGTCTTTCCATTAACCGCCACTCTTCCAGATGTAATGTAGGTTTCGCACGTCCGCCGGGAGCCTATTCCGGCCCTGGCGAGAAAGAGCTGGAGCCGGATGCCTGCCCTGTCCTCCTGGTCACTCGTCTGTTCAGCCATTCAATTCAAACCTGTCATGTTCAGTCTCGTCCAGTTTGGGAAGGTCAGCGATGCTGTTAAGCTTGAATGCCTTGAGGAATTCCTTCGTGGTACCGAACTGGATCGGTCTCCCTGGGGCGTCCTTCTTGCCTACTTCCTTAATGAGGTTCCGAGAAAGGAGGAGTCTGATCATGCCATCCGCGGAAACCCCCCGCAGATTCTCGATTTCTCCGCGCGTAACCGGCTGTGAATAGGCGATGATCGCGAGGGTTTCCAGGGCGGCGCGGGAAAGGCGGTTTTCATTCCGTTTGCCGTAACGTTCCCGGAGGTTCTCCCAGAGGTGGTGTTTCGGTATAAGGAGGAAGCCTCCCCCGATTTCCAGGCAGTCGATACCCGACGAGCTCTCTGAGTACCTGTTTTTCAACTGCAGAAGACCTTCCCGGACAACCTCCTCGGACAGGGCGGAGATCCTGCACAAGGTCTTGATGTCTATCGGTTCTGTCTCCAGAAAGAGGATCGACTCGATCAGCGCGGTTTCCTGTTCCAGCTCCATTCTCCTTTCTCCACTGTTCCCCTCAAGATTCATGATGGATCCCGGTTATGGCCATTGTATTCGGAAGGGGATGATTATGCAATTCCATCGGGGGTCATTCCTGAACAGAAGGGGTGGAAAAGTACTCCGGTGTTCCGCCGGCTGGAGACGGGTCGCTATTCGGCGCCCCCGCGTCCGTTGCTTCTCCGTTCGG
The DNA here is from genome assembly GCA_964590705.1 of uncultured Spirochaetales bacterium. Lineage (GTDB taxonomy): Bacteria > Spirochaetota > Spirochaetia > CAZPZF01 > CAZPZF01 > CAZPZF01. The sequence goes on from CAZPZF010000124.1 coordinate 9,571, forward strand.
GTTCCGCATGATCTTAATGTCGCCGAAGAGACGGTTCTGCAGGATGAGTATTCTCCGCGATTTGACCGATTCGAGGACGGCGAGGAAAGCGCAGACGATGTCCATGATGGATCCCTGCTTGACGATCAGCTCGGTGAAGGTGAATTCGCCTTTGGTTTCGAGGAATTCGTTGATGAGGCTGATCTTTTCGTTGATCGTTACCTCTTCGTAGAGGCTGATGATCCGTTCCGAGGAGAGGGAGGAGATGACTGCGGAGAAGGTCTTCAGGAGATCCCATACGTCGATACGCTCCCAAAGGGTGTCTTCGTCCGGAAAGGGAAGGACGCGCTGTGATTGTGACC
>CAZPZF010000125.1:0-9873 GCA_964590705.1 uncultured Spirochaetales bacterium
CCTATTTCACCGACCTGAATCTCGAGCAACTCGTCGATACCATAGCCAAGGCCAGTCCTGACTATGAGCTGTCCCCGATCTATTTCCGGACACTCTTGACGGTGGATGAGATCGCCTACCGGCATGAGGTTTTTGCAGACCTTGCGGATCCGAGCCTCAGGAATGACTTGGAGGCCTTTTCGGAGCGTATACAGAGCGTCCATCGCATTTTATCCAGCCTTGAAAGAATATACGGCGTCTGGCATCGCCGGGGCTGGCTTTTCGAAGCCGCTCGGAAGTATCGGGATGCCGTAGTCCAGCTGAACATATCGCTCGATAGGCTCGATTCTCTGTCCAGGGCGCTTCGATCGGCGAAGACCTACATCGCTCAATACGCCTCCTCGGAGTATTTTCGCGCGATGTCGCAGGAGATCGATGGCCTCGTGCTGGACTTTTCCGAACTGCGGTATTGCGTCTCGATCAAGGATCTTACCGTAAAAGTGCGCAAATACGATGGCGAGGTTGACTATGGAAGAGACATCGAAGAGACATTCAACCGCTTCAGCCAGGGATCGACGAAGAACTACCTCGCGAAGTATCAGGATTCTGCAGGAACTGACCATGTGCAGGCACAGATCCTCGACTGTGTGGCTAAGCTCTATCCCGAGTGCTTCAACAGACTTGAGGCATTCTGTTCGGCCTACGCACGCTTCGTCGACGAGAGTATCGACATGTTCGAACGAGAGTACCGATTCTACCGATATTGGCTCGAGTACATCGAGCCGCTGAAAGATGCGGGGCTTCCCTTTTGCATCCCAGAGATTTCCACAGATAAGAAGGCAATCGCTGAGCGGGACGTCTGTGCCGTGGAGCGCGCCAAGAAACTGGTCCGTTCCGCAAACCCCGTCGTGCTGAACGACTTCCACCTCGAGGATCCTGAGCGCGTCCTTGTCGTTACCGGTCCGAACCAGGGAGGCAAGACGACTTTCGCCAGGGCCTTCGGACAGATCCATCATCTCGCCCTGATCGGCCTTCCCGTTCCGGGAATTGAAGCGAGGCTTTTCCTCTTCGATCGGCTCTTCACTCACTTTGAACGGGAGGAGAGCCTCAAGAGCCAACGGGGTAAGCTTCACGAGGATCTCATTGCAGTTCACGCAAGTTTTGAAAAGGCGACTTCGCGGAGCATTCTCATCCTGAACGAGATATTCACTTCCACGACCGTGGCGGACTCCCTCTTCCTTAGCCGCCGCATCATGGAGCGTGTTTCTCTGCTCGATGCTCTGTGTGTCTGCGTCACATTCCTAGACGAACTTGCCTCTATGGACGGGAAGTTCGTGAGCCTTGTAAGCGCCGTGGATCCTCAAGATCATGCAGTAAGGACTTTCAAGCTGGAAAGGCGACCCGCCGATGGATTGGCTTACGCTCGTTCACTGGCGGAGAAGCGGAGGCTGACCTATGAACAGCTCCGGGAAAGGATACGATCATGAAGGTTTTTCTCATGCACCGCGACCGGGATTTCGACCGCGACGCCGTCTTGCCAGCCAACGCTGCGGAACTCATGCAGGATCTGGAACTCGACATCCTGCTCAGGGCCATGGCAAAGGATGATCGCTTCATCTATGATATCGCCAAGAAGACTCTGCTCGTAGGCCTCTCCGAACCTGGCCAGATACGGTACCGCCAGGAAGTCCTGGAGGATTGCCTCATGGCGCCATCGATGACGCGGCGCCTGTATTCCATAGCGGCCGATGCCATTGACTGTAAGAAACGGAACTGGTTCGGCATCAATAGACATTCTCCCAACTCCATACTCTACAGCGCGACAAAGATGGTTGCCATGTATATCCCTTTGCTCGTGGAGCTCCGAAAACTGGCGGGGGAGCAGACCATCAACTACCGGTCAGAGGGTTTGTCCCGTTTCTTCGCGATGATCCAGAAAGAGCTCGATGATGGCTACTTCGAGACGATACGTGAGCACCTGCGATATCTCGAGTTCGGCGAGGGCGTATTGATCAGTGCGGGCCTCGGCAGAGGACTCGAGTCCCGCGAACATGTGCTTCGGAAATCGAAGATCTTCGGCCTGGGCTGGCTGCGCAGGCTTCTTGCGATGCGCGGGCCGGTCTACAGCTTCTCGGTCAGTCCAAGAGACGATGCGGGTTGCCGGGCGCTAGGCGAGCTACGAGATCGGGGTGTCAATTTCGCAGCCGATGCCCTCGCCCGATCAGCAGATCATATCGAGGGTTTCTTTACATCCCTCCTTTCGGAAATCGCCTTCTATGTCGGTTGTCTCAATCTCCATGAGGCTTTGCGGGGTATTGGAGAGCAGGTCTGTCTGCCCACACCCTTACCCGTCGGGACGCTCGGGGAAGAGTACGTCGCTTTGTACAATCCCTGCCTCTCCCTCCACGCAGGCCGACGCAGCGTCGGGAACGACGCGAAGGTCGAGGACCGGAATCCCGTTATCGTTACTGGCGTCAACGAGGGCGGTAAATCGACCTTTCTCAGGAGCATCGGCGTCGCACAGCTTATGATGCGGTGCGGTATGTTCGCGCCTGCCCAGTCTTTTACGTCGAATATCGCTACGAGTGTTCACACACATTATCGTCGAAGGGAAGACCGGAGCATGACGAGCGGCAAGCTTGACGAGGAACTTGCACGGATGGATGCGATAGCGGATCAGCTTGGGTCTGGTTCGCTCATGCTCTTCAACGAGTCTTTCGCGGCGACAAATGAACGCGAGGGCAGCGATATAGCCAGCCAGATCACCAGGGCGCTCGTTGAGCGGGGAGTTAAAGTCTATTTCGTGACCCACCTGTATTCCTTCGCCTCGAGTTTCGCTGAGTATTCCAGCTCTCATCCATTGCTGTTACGGGCCGAACGACAATCGGACGGGACTCGCTCTTTCAGGCTCATTAAGGGAGCGCCGACCCGCCGAAGTCATGGAGAGGACTTATACAGGAAGGTGTTCGGAGCGGATACCGATATCCCGGAATCAGGTACTTGATCCATTCAAGGACAATTGGTGCGTCGGAATCATCGGGTTTCCGCCTGATCCTCTCTCCAAAATGATTAAAAGCTCCGTCTCGTCGTGGCACTTTTTACGGAAGCATGATGCGAGATGCTGCCTAAAAACGCCCATTACCTGTCCGGAAAGCGGAATTTCCAGGAACTTGGACCGATCGTGTTTATTTTACGCCGAATGATTCCGAAGATGAGAGAGACTATGAAGAGAACGCTCCTCATCCTTCTTGCCATCCTCCTCTGCGTTTCGCTGGCCGCGGAAGAAGTTGTCCATACGGTCAAAAGGGGAGATACGCTGTACTCGATCTCACGGCTGTTCGGCGTTTCCATTGAGGCTTTGAGCGCGTACAACGGCCTGACCGACCCATCGAAGCTCGCTCCGGGGATGATCCTCAGGATACCCAGTCTGTACAGGGTCGAAAAGGGCGACACCCTCTACGCGGTAGCTCGGAAATTCGGGACGACAGTGGAAGCGTTGATCCTTGCGAACAAGCTGCCCTCAGGGCATGTCTTGAAAGCGGGAGAGACTCTCATCGTTCCTTTTCCCGCGGCGGCTAACCCCTCGACTCCACCGAACCCCGCTGCCCAAGCGCAGGTTCGGGACACAGCCATGGAGACGACACCGGCGGGGGGTCCTTCCCGGACGCCCATACAGGCCGCTTCTCAGGTGATCTGGCCGCATGCGGGTACACGTGAGATCCTGACCGGAAAATTCGAGGGTGTCGCCATCCTGGGAAACCCGGGAGACCCGATCGTGTCGATCTCATCGGGCCAGGTCGTACTCGTCCAGCCTTTCCGAGGCTATGGCAAGCTCATCTGCGTGCAGTCTGAATCGAACTACATCTACGCGTACGCGGGAAACGAACAGACCCTGGTCCGCGTCGGCGATACGGTATATCCCGGAATGGAGATAGGCCGGCTCGGCGTCAATCCGCATGTGCGCGAGGCAAGGCTTTTCTTCACGGTGTCCAAAGACGGAAAGATCATCGATCCGGAAACAGCTCCCCGAGGTTAGGCTTCTTGAAACGGAACTACGAAATGAATTCTTTCCAGGCCGAGACGACAAGGCACTCCACGGCCGAAAAGGATCCGCTTTCCCTGTATTTGAGACAAATAGCGCGGTACCCACTCCTGACGGCGGCGCGTGAACAGGAAATCGGGCGCGCGATACGGGAGATTCGAGGACAGATCCTTGCGGAACAGTCATTGACGAATCCTTCATTCGATCGAATCAGCGCGCTCGAGTCCCAGCTCTCCATGCACAAGAACACGATGATCACCTCAAACCTCCGTCTTGTGGTCTCCATCGCGAAAAAATACCAGTACCGAGGCATGAACCTCCTCGACCTCATAGACGAGGGGAACATCGGCCTCATCAAGGCTGTGGAACGCATCGATTACGAAAAGGGATACCGATTCTCCACGTACGGAACGGGGTGGATACGACACGCGATCATCAAACCCCGCGCTGACAAGGGGAGGGTCATCCGAATACCCGTTCATATGCTGAACACCATAAAGCAGTGCTTCTGCGTGGCGAAGAACCTGACCCAGGAATACGGCAGGATGCCCACCCATGAGGAGGTTTCCGCCAATTCGGATATCCCGGAAGGAAAGATCAAGGAGGCAATCCGCCTCTCGCAGGAAACCCTTTCTCTCGATTCCATCGTGGATCACGAGCAATCGACCCGGTTGGGGGATCTCATCAGGGACGAGAATGGGCTTGAACCGATAGAGGCGGTGTTCACCGTCATGCTCCAGGAGACGATCCGGGAGATCATGAACGGCCTCACGGCGCGCGAAGCGAGGATCATCCAGCTCAGATACGGCCTTGCTGGCGAGGGTCCCTATACTCTGCAGGAAACCGGAAAGCTTCTCGGCATCACACGCGAGCGGGTTCGTCAGATTCAGGAGAAGGCCCTCATGAAGATTCGGAAAAACTCGGCCATCAACCAGTTCTCCGACATTGGATAGGAGATGTATGGGATCGGTACGGATCATCGGAATCTGCGGCGGCTCTGGATCAGGAAAGACGACCATCGTGAGGAAGATCGCCGAGATCGTTCCTGATTTTGTCTTCATTCCGCAGGATTCCTACTACCGCTCCGCGGAATATATGAGCAACGCGAACATCACGGCCTTCAACTTCGATCATCCTGACGCTTTCGATACAGATCTCCTCGTGCAGCATCTCCAGGCGCTTAAGCAGGGAAAGCAGATCCTGATGCCGCAGTACGACTTCGTGCATCATAGGCGGAAGGAGGAAACGATTCTCGTCAAGCCGAGAAACCTCGTACTTTTCGAGGGGATCATGATATTCTGGGAGAAACGGGTGAGGAACCTCATCGATCTGAAACTGTTCATCGATACCCCAGACGATATCAGGTTCATTCGCCGCCTTAAGCGGGACATCGAAGAAAGGGGAAGGACGATCGATTCCGTGATCACCCAATACCTCGAGGTGGTTCGGCCTGGCCACTTCGAATTCATCGAGCCGACCAAACAGTACGCGGATCTCATCATCCCCGAAGGCGGTTTCAACGAAAACGCGCTTCAGGTGCTCATTCCCTTCTTACGCGGGGCTGCGGTGTAACGTCGCGGGGAGGAAGAAGCTATCGTCAGTTCGGATTTTGACTGTGTCATCCCAGCTGCGGGATTGTCCCTTCGAATGGGAACATGGAAACCGATCCTACCCTTCGGCGATTCCAGCCTGATCGAGCACGTCCTCGAAACCGCGCTTCGCAGCTGCAGAAAGATCATCATTGTCTGCGGATACCGCTGGAGCGAACTGTATGTACGCTTTCGCGGCCGAGAAAGGGTGGAGATGGTTTTCAATCCTCGGTACAGGGAAGGACAATTCACCTCGATCCAGGCCGGCGCAGCATTGGTGGAAACGGAGCGTTTTTTCATAACGCTCGGGGATCTGCCTACGATCGAACGAGGGACATACGCGATAGTCGCGGGTCAAACCCGTGAGGACGATGAAGTGATCTTTCCGACATACCGAGAAAGGCGAGGACATCCAGTGCTCGTGTCGCGCACTCTCCTGCCGGCGCTGACCGCTGCGGGTGGATACGGAAACGCGCGCGTCTTTCTTTCCCGCTTCCGTTGGAGAGACGTTCCGGTCCGGGATCCTGGGATCCTAGAGGACATCGATCTGCCCGAACAGTACATGAGGTTGCGAGGGGGTGATTGACTCCATTCACTGCACCCGCTTTGCGATCACTTCATTGAAACGATCCCTGAGCTCCTCATTGTCCTTTCTGAAAAGGAGGACGACGTCCTTTTTCCCCAGGGATTCGCTGACGGGCACGATATCTTCCTGGAAGAATCGCTTGGAGAGAAATTTGCCTACCTCCCTTTCGACGCACACAGCGTCTACCCTGTTCCAGATGTGGTTGACCATGCTTTGAATATCGTTCTCATACTCGACGATCTCGCAATGAAACGGCGCGAGGAACTGGTGCATGAAACTCCCCCTCTGCACGGCGATCCTCTTTCCTGAAAGGGAATTCACGTCGAACGCTCCCGCGTGGGAGAGCAGACGTTTGTGCGCGAACAGCATCGTCTGGAATGAAGCGTACGGCAGCGACGCGATGACGGGCTGGGAATCGAAATAGGCCGAAGGCCATCCGACGTTGAGCAGGCAATCCAGCTGTCCGTCGAGGAGTTCGGGAAAGAGCGTACACCACTGTCCGGGGGAGAAGGAGGGGGTAAGATCCGCTTCCTTGCACAGGGAAGAGAATACGGATACGCTGATTCCGGAAGCCGCGCCTTTCGATACGAATACCCATGGCGGATACGCGGAATCGTGGCCCGCAAGACAGGTCCGCCTGCCCGGTTTCTCCTGAATGCCGACGCTCCGGTCCCTCTCCACCGCGCGCGCGCATTTTTCCTTTTCATGTTGGATGTACAGCTCCATCTCTTCCACGATGTCGCGCTGATAGGATAGCGACGAGAGCACATATCTGGAACTGTTTGCCATGTTGATCGAGTCTTCCGCGATTCCGTTCATCCGGTTCGAGACGGCGGAGGATCGGTCGCTTCCTTCGCTGACCGTCGAGACGATCTTTCTCAGGGTTTCCTTGGTCGTTTCAAAATTCCCCATGGACTCGCTGATCCCCTTCTGTGCGGTGTCCAGGGAGAGAAGCACGCGGTCCTGCGTTTCCTCGTAGGAAACGATTGCGGACAGGGAGTCGTTCACGCGATGGGTCAAGTCCCGCAGTTCGGCGACGATGCGGTCCGTATTGATCTTGCTCCTGTCTGCGAGGCTTCGTATCTCCTTTGCAACCACGGAAAAACCCTTTCCGTAGACGCCAGCGCGCGCTGCCTCGACCGCCGCGTTGAGCGCGAGGAGGTTGGTGAGTGAAGAGATGTCCTCTATCTCCGAGACGCGGGAGGAGATCTCCGTGATGGATTCGGACAACCCGTTCATGACCGAACGGACCGCGAAAAATCTGTCCCGAAGCGCGGAAAGCTGTTGGATCGTATGGTTGATGGTCTCGAGGTTCTTCCCGAACGAGTCCAGGTTCTCGACGAGGATGCGATCGGATACAAGCATCTCATCCTTCAGCCTCGCGGAATTCTCGGAAAGGTTTTTCAGGCTGCAAATACCGACTTGCAGTTCGCTTACGATCGAGTCCGTGGCTTTGAGGATTTCAGTAGCGAAAACCGTATTCATGTTCCCGATCTGACGGATATCGGCACCGAAGCTCTCGATAGAGCCGAGGAAGTCCTGACTTCCGCGTTTGACGGACGAAACAGCCAGTGCGTGCTTATCCTGAGTCTCGAGCATCGATTTCCTCCCTGTGAAATAAAGAATCAGTATACCACAGGTTGACGAAAAAGGGGAAACACTTTCATGGTCCTGAAAAAACGGGCGTTTCCGCTGAAACGCCCGTGAAAGGATCGGGAAAAAACCGAGGAAAATACTCAGTTGAGGGAGAGAAGAATCCCCGCCGCGACCGCGGAACCGATAACGCCGGCCACGTTCGGGCCCATGGCGTTCATAAGGAGGAAGTTGCTCGGGTTTTCCTTCTGCCCAAGTTTCTGCACGACCCGCGCCGCCATCGGCACCGCGGAGACCCCGGCGGCTCCAATCATGGGATTGACCTTGCCCTTGGTCATGAGGCACATGAGCTTGCCGAGAAGGACGCCGCCGGCCGTTCCGAAGCCGAATGCGATACATCCGAGGACGAGGATCATGATCGTCTTGATCGTCAGGAACTGGTCCGCGGACATCTTGGAACCGACAGCCGTGGCCAGAAAGATGGTGACGATGTTGATGAGCTCGTTCTGCGCGGTCTTGGACAGACGGTCGACGACCCCCGCTTCCCGCAGAAGGTTGCCGAGCATGAGCATGCCGATAAGAGGGGCTGCCGCGGGAACCAGGAGGGAGGAGATGATGGTCATAATAATCGGGAAGAGGATCTTGATCTTCTGCGAAACAGGCTTCACCTCAGCCATCACAATCATCCGCTCCTTCTTGGTTGTGAGGAGCTTGATGATGGGCGGTTGGATGATCGGTACCAGAGCCATGTAGCTGTACGCGGCTACGGCGATGGGACCCAGCAGATGATCCGCAAGCTTTGAAGTCAGGTAGATGGCGGTCGGGCCGTCAGCGCCCCCGATGATGCCGATGGAGCAGGCTTCGGCAAAGGTGAATCCCAGCGCCTTGGCTCCGAGAAGGGTGAGGAAGATGCCCAGCTGGGCCGCCGCTCCCAGGAGGAAGGTTTGCGGCCTGGAGAGGAGGGGTCCGAAGTCCGTCATCGCCCCGATCCCGAGGAAGATGAGGGGAGGGAAGATGCCGGCCTGGATGCCGAAGTAGAAATATCGGATGAGCCCTCCGTCGTCCATGAGCCCGGTCAAAGGAAGGTTGACGAGAACGGCCCCGAATCCGATGGGGAGGAGAAGGAGCGGCTCGAAACCCTTCACGATCGCTAGATACAGGAGGAGGCATCCGACGCAGATCATCACGATCTCCTGCCAGGTGATCGCCGCAAAGCCCGTGCTCTCGAGGAATCGCAGGAACAATTGGAGAATCGCCATGTCAGTTACCCCCTATGAGATCTGCAGAAGCCGCTGGTTCTCTTTCACCGTCTCACCGGGATTCACGTAGATGTCAGCGATGGTTCCTGCGCTTCCGGCAAAGACTTCGATATCCATCTTCATGGCTTCCATGACGATGACGAGCTGGCCCTTGGTTACCGCGTCTCCCTTAGATACCTTCACCTGCTTGATCGTTCCGGTCATGGGAGCCGGAAGGTCGCCCGCGCCTGCCGGGGCTGCGGGAGCCGAAGGAGTCGCCGGCCGGGGGGCGGAAGCCGCGGCCGGTTTGGGCGCCGGGGCGGGCGATACCGCCGCCGCGGCGGGGCGGGCCGCCTTGGGGCGCTCCTGCTCCAGAAGGGTGACTGTGTAGGTCTTTCCCTCGTTGCTTATGACGAGATCGTCTCCCGAGCGGTCGACGTCCACGGTGTATTTCTGCCCGTTGTATTGAAAACAGATTTTCTTCTTCATCATCGTACTCCTGTCCAGGTATGATTTACATGCGGGGCGAGTATCCAAGGATTGCAGGTTTCCGCGGGATTGGGCTGCCATGAGAGAACGGAAAGGGGAGCCGTTTCCTCTTCGCTGTCCGCAAGATAGGCGGCGACTGCCGCGAAAAGCCACCCGAGATCCTCCTTGCCTGGCGCGGCGTTCGCGGGCGTTGTTTCCGATGCGGCGGAAGCCTGCCCGTTTTTCCGAGCTCCGGCGATTTCCTTTCCACTCTTCTTCTCCGCGAATATCTTCGTCAAAGCCACCATGACCAAGTCGAAGACAAAGAGCGCCAAAAGAACGATCACGATTCCCAGGATGGCCGCGAGGATGCTGTAG
>CAZPZF010000126.1:0-9738 GCA_964590705.1 uncultured Spirochaetales bacterium
CTCGGGTTCTCTTTCTCTCCCCTTCCCTATTCCTTTCAATGACCAGCGCTCCCGGGCATGATTTCTCATGACCGGCGAATACCCGTTTTATCAGAATCGCCCATTTGTGTCAAGCGGACTCCGGTATGTTTTTCTGTCATATTCCGTGTCGGTATACACCTTTTCGGCTGGTCGACCAAGGCGGTTTATATGAAAAAACATCTCGCGCAGAAAACGTCACTTTTTATCCGTCTTCGCATCGTCGAGGATACAGCGATGTCAGGATTGACCGCGATTCGATTCCCTGTTCTTCAGATCATCTTCCTTCATTCGGATCCGCTCTTTCAGTCTGTCAATCTCGTCCATGGTATCACGGATCCCAGGGGTCCTTCTCGAGATAGTTTCCTGTTCCCTTTCTCCAAGGATCTCGTATACACGGATCCCCAGTTGAGTCGCGAGCTTTTCCGCTTGGAGCGAGAGTTGGCGGATCTCAAGCTTCAGGATTCCGATGTCCCCCAGCTCCTTAGTCTTCACCTTCGCCTTGTCAAAAAGGTCACGCGACGCTGCAAGCCCCTGACTGATCGTTTCCTGCATCTTCTTCTTGAAATCCATCATCCCGCTCCTTTTCTCGAAAGAATATTACCGCCTGGCCCCGATACCCCATTTTGACAAACCGGAGAAAACTTTCTACCATATAAAATAATGAGAGAAATACCGATGATCAAGATAATATGTCCAATCCAGCCGATGTATATGAGGAAACCACGAAATCCGGTGACTCGTATTTCCGCTGCCGGAACTGCGGAACCTGGATCGAGAGAGGTGAGGCGTACCGGGAGTTCTATTGCTGCTTTCCCTGCTCGATTCAATACCGCAGATGCGCTGTCTGCGGCAGGTACTTCCCTGAAGGGGAAGGCATTTCAGGAGATATCTGCAGCCCGGAGTGCGGAACTGGATTTACGACGGACATGGAACCCCTTGAAGACGGTGAGATCGTATCCGGGTCAATGGACACCGAATCCCCTTAATATGAGAAGGAGCAACTCATGAACCTCGTTTTTCTCGGACCCCCGGGAGCTGGAAAAGGGACCATCGCGTCCGCAGTCAGCAGAGAATACCGATTTCCCCATATTTCCACCGGAGACCTGTTCAGAGCGGCGATAAAGAACCGGACACCCCTCGGTGAAAAGGTGAGACAGATCACGGAGAAAGGCGACCTCGTCCCTGACGAGCTGACGATCCAGATGGTCAGGGAACGTCTGGCAGAGGCCGACGCCAAGGGAGGCTTCATCCTCGATGGTTTTCCGCGAACTATACCACAGGCCGAGGCGCTGGATGCGATGTGCGGTATAGACGCGGTGATCAACTTCGAGGTGGATGAAAAACTGATCATCGAAAGGCTGTCAGGAAGAAGGGTTTGCCGCTCCTGCGGAGCGATTTTCCATATCAAATTCATGCCGCCCAGAAAGGAACAGATCTGCGATACCTGCGGAGGAGAACTCTATACTAGGAAGGACGACATGATTGAATCGATCCGCAATCGATTGGCCGTTTACAACGCGCAGACAGCTCCCCTGATCAGCTACTACGGTAAGAGAAAACTCCTCATCAATATCGACGGTTCACCCGACGCTGATTCGGTGTGCGAGACGGTATGCAGGATGTTGAAACTGAAAAAAGAAGACCACTCCTGAGAGGGACAAGATAGGACCGCAGAAGGAAGACTCAGACCGATTCTCCCCCTGCCGTTTCCTGCCCGGAATCTTGACTCTCCGTTTTTTCCTCGGTCTCTTCTGACGGGATGATCTTTTTTGAGATGAAGAATTCCCGTATCTCTTCCGCTATTTCGGATGACTCCAATTCCTCCAGCAACGCGAGAGCTTTCTCCCTGTCGTTGAATCCCTTGTTCACCGCTTCCTTCAGTACGTTCATCCCCTCCGTGTTGTCAGCAAAGAAGAGGAGGTAGATCCGCGCCTTGCTGAAGAGAGGATTCGGGTTTTTATCCTTCGCGGCCACGGCCTTATCGTAATAGACGAGGGCCTCGTCGTAGTACTCCTCTGCCGCGAGGGCGTCGCCGAGCGCCTCCAGCGCGATAGCGTCGTTTGGTTTTTTTTCGACATAGGGGGAAAGGTAATCGATCGCCTTCGCCATATTGCCCGTTGCCAGCTCGAGGAGGCCTAGCCTGCAGACGACATCGTCGGATGTATCGATGCGTGAAAGGGTTTCAAGGTAGGTTCGCGCTCGATCGTGTTCTCCGTCATTCATGAGGAGGACTGACGCATTGAAGAGAGCGTTCTTGTTGTGCGGGTCCCGCTCCAGGATATCCTCGTAGAGCGCAAGCGCTTCGTCAAACTCGCCTGCCTTATACTTCGCGTAGGCCAACGTCTCGAGGAGGATCCCGTTCTCCGGTTCTCGTTTCAAGAGATCGGAGATGATCGTAATCGCCTTTTCCGGTTCTTTCCCTTCTATATAAACATGTGCAAGGTTGTAGGTAGCTTTCACCAGGTCCGGATCAAGTTCCATCGCCCTCTCGAGGGCTGAGACCGCTTCCGTGTATTTACCAAGCTCAATGTACATGTTTCCGAGATTGTAATACAGTGTGGCGGCTTCGGTTTTCGATATACCCGATGTGCATGCGGCAAGGGAGAAAATGCATCCGAGAATTGGGATGAAAGCGCTCTTCCTGATTTCCCCAACACTGTCTCCTCTATCTCCCTAACCTGCGCGCGGTACAACGTGGAAATCGTGGTTCCATAGTCGGCGATCAGTTGGATGATGTTCCGAGATCGCCCTGACCGATCCATGCCGTTGATCCTATCTCCGGCGTCGCCAAGCCCGGGGAGGATATAGGCTTTATCGTTCAGCACCGGATCCATCCATAAGGTATATACGGTTGCGTTGTCCAGGGCACGCACGATTCTCAGCGATCCCTTGAGAGCGGAGATGACATTGAAGAATCTGATCGATTTCGGTTTGATTCCCTGATCGAGAAGATACTTGACGATGGTCACGAGGCTCCCCCCGGTCGCGTTCATCGGATCGGCAAAGATGAGGTCCTTTCCGTCGAGGTTCTTCAGGGAAAAGAAGGATTTCTCCAGATCGAGGATATATTCCATGTTGGATTCGTTCTTCGTTTCATCGCGCCTGATACGGAAAAGGGCAAACGGTGTCACATATCCTTTGGAGGAGTATTCCTGAATCTCCTTGGACATGATCATAGACGGGAGGAGCGCGCCCCTCAGCATGACGCACATCACCGAGTTCTCGATCTCCGTGTCCACGTCGGGTATCTTGTGGACTGCGAAATTAGTCACGGGAATATCGACCGGAGTGCGGGTGATCAGGTAGTTCCTCTTGGTAGATTCGAGTCCTCCGAATCCCCAATTAAAAAGGAGTTCGTATGCCCTTTGGATGTAGTATACGAACTCCTGCTGGGGTGTCAAAGCGTTGCGAAGCTTCGCGATCAACCGGGAGGCCTCCCCATGGATCGGTTTCGGAGTTTCAAATGAATATACCCGAACGAAGGGCTCTTTCCCGATGATTTCCTTCATCATGTCCCCCATTCGTGTATAGAGGAGGATCAACTCTTCCTTGCACTCGTCCTTTCCGCCGCATTCCTGATCTTTGAGCATCCTTCGGTACAGTTCAAGAGCCTTCGAGTACTCTTCGTTCATCCGCGAAAGATGCTCTTTATCGGATTCCGTAAGAAATCCGTCAAGATCCTCGGCTTTTAAAATAACCTTTTTCATGTGACTCCCCCTTCTGCCTCCGTCACTGTATCCTATCCTGTAATCCCTGGTCAAGGAACGGGTGCTTACCGCCGGGGAAGAATGGATGATCCCTTCGTGAAGAAGAAGGGCCTGCTCTTGCAGACGGCATCGCGCTCGGCTATACTATGTTCCAAGAAACTGAAACATGCGATAAGGAGAGGATCGTGAAAAGAAAGGTCTTATTCATTGCGGTGATCATGCTGCTCGTAAGCGCCATGGGAGCTTTTTCATGGGCAATCGGGGGAGCCTTCGGATTGGACGCTTTGGGAACGGGGCTTCCCATGGGCGCGATGCTTTCGCTCAAGGTCGATCAAATACCATGCCTTCTCGGGATCGGTTTCTCGGCAAGCACCGACTACTTCAACCTCGGCCTGACTGCGGACTGGCATTTCCTGCGGGAGAACCTGACAGGAATCCTGAATTACTATGTCGGCGCCGGCGCGTATCTGGGTATTTCAGGATCATTTGAGATCGGCGCTCGTATCCCGGTCGCGTTGTACATCTTTCCCCTTAAAAACCTCGAGCTCTTCCTTGAGCTCGCGCCTGCAATCGGAATCGGGTTCAACCCGATCGATTTCCCCGCATTTCACATCCAGGGAGCCTTTGGGTTTAGATTTTGGTTCAAGTAATTAGAATCGAGCAATTCGACATGAAAAAGGCCCGGAATCACCGGGCCTTTTTATTGAAAAAAATGGCTTTTCCGGTTCGGCGTCCGAAAAAGCCACGCTATCTCCTAGGGGATTCGAACCCCTGTTGGCGGGATGAAAACCCGCTGTCCTTACCCCTAGACGAAGGAGACCAGTGGAGCAGAATCTACCCGTTTTACGAAAAAAAGTCAAGTTGGAGCTGTACGGTAATCTCGAAAACCACTCGGGACAAAAAGCGCTTCCCCACGATTCCTGAATCGGGAGCTACCGCTTTTTCGGTACGAATACGGGAAGGATCTGTTTTGATATGGTGATATGGGCTGCGTCATAGGGAACTTTGTCTCCATCCGTCTGCATATACAACTGTTTTCTGGAAGTGACTACCACCTCGTTTGATGTTTGATAGAAGGCAACGTCCGGCATCTTCTTCCTTCTGCCGGAGACAAGTTCGACGAAGGTTCGAAAAAGCTCCAGGGTCGAGGCGCCCTTGAAGAGGATGACGTTGAGTTTCCCGTCATCGATCGCGGTTTCCCTGTCAAGGCTGATTCTGCCGCCGTAGTACCGGGAATTGGCGATCACCACCATGTATCCCTTGTCTCGAATCCCTTCGTGGGGCAGAGAAACCATGACGCTTCGCGTCTTGTACGTAGCGGCAGACCAGAGCGCGGTCAGACCGTAGGCGACCTTTCCAAGAACCTTTTTCAGCTTGAGGTCGACGTTGTGGACGGCGTAGGCGTCAATGCCGGTGGAAACCATGAGGATGAACGGCTTCCCATTGAGCCTCCCCATATCGATCCTTCGTACAAAGCCATCGACGATCACCTGCGCGGCCAGGATGGGATGGAACGGAATCCCGAGCTCAAGCGCGAGCACATTGACCGTACCGAACGGGATGATCCCGATCGGAAGCGGGGCATCGCTCATCCCCTGAAGCACCTCGTCTATCGTGCCGTCTCCGCCGAAAACCGTCACGAAGTCGATGACCTGGCGATACCGCCTGACCAGCCGAGAGGCATGGCCCTGAAAACGGGTGTAGTGGATGATCGGAACGACTCCGTTCTTGCTGAAGATCTGCAGTATCTGGGGGAGGAAGAGCTGGATGAATATCCGTTTTCCCGCCTTCGGGTTGATGATGATGAGCGTATGTTTGTCTGACTGTTGTTCCGGCATTGGTGCCCTTTACGCGTGCATGGAAAGACAGCGAACAGCGTCTCTTCTGCGGTTTCGGGCCTTACGAAGGCACCTCACCAGGACCGTTTTCCCGGTGTTCTCCTCTCTGAGCCGCACAAGATTCGAACTTGTGACCCACGCCTTAAAAGGGCGTTGCTCTACCACCTGAGCTAGCGGCCCGCGCACAAACGGAAACCCCAGGGGGTATCCTCCGCTTTCACGCGGAGGCACTATACCAATATGCGGTGAAAATGTCAACCTAATCGCTTCTCGAGGAAATGGGGCGGCTCTCTCTCCTCACCTTCTTCGCAAGATCAAGGATTACGCACTCAGATCCTGAACTCGAATCCGACTTGGACGTTGTACACAGGGTTCATGCCGACCTCGGAGGAGATCTCTGTTCCGAACATCGACGCGTTCAACGTGAAGACGGTCAGATCCAGACCGAGTCCCGCCGCGAACAGTCCCTGATAGAAGCCGGCCCGCAGCGACATGATGTCGAGCAGCACGATTTCGGTCCCGAAACCGATATGCAACAGAGGATGCGTTGCTGTCGCGGGGTACAGGGCAAAATCGAGAATATCCTCGTAATCGAGGAGTATCCGGAAATCGGTGATAAACTGTTCGAGTTTTCCCAGACGCGGAGCGATCATCAGGCCTGCGTTCAGGGTGAGGGGAACGATCCCCTCCTCCGCCGTTCCTTCAGCGTTGTCGAGGAAATCCTGCAGTGTCGAATAGGTGGTCCGCAGCGTCGGTGTGTAGAGGTCCCGCCCCGAGATGCCGAACGAAAACACATCGCCGAAGGAGTAGAGGATGCCCGCGTCAAACCCTATCGCTGAAACGAGGCTGAAGGGCGCGGATGTGAGGGTTTCAACACTGATCGTGTCAAAGAGGCTTGGGAGTTCGATGAGTGATTTTTCGATGGAAAGCTCCCCTTTCAACATTCCCTTGAGGAGAATCCCAAGATCGAGAAAATGGTCACCGGATAGGTGGATCCTGAAGGAATAGCCTCCCGCCAGGATGACCGATTCCTCCACCGTCATTTCAAGCGCGAGCGGCCGAGGATTGTCGATCGTTATCTCGGTCGAGTTGAAGATGCCGAATCCCAGACCGTTTCCCAGGTATCCGAAATACAGGGGGCCGTTGACCTTGAGTGACGCGTAGATGGAATTCAGCAGTTCCTGAACGGCGGGATCGGTGAGGAGCGCGAGAAAGTCACCCGAATCCATTCCCTCGAGGAGGATCGAACCGATGGTGAAAACCGGGCCTGTCAAGCCGACATCCAGTTCGGAGATCGAGAGTTCGGAGGGTACGTTGCTGAACAATGCCGGATTCGCGAATAAGGAGGAAAAACCGCGCGCGGAAGCGACGTGCGTCCCGCCGAGAGAGGCGGAAACCGGTGAAAAGATGGTGATCTCGTCCTCGATTATTTGAGCGTACCCGAAGGCGCATATCGAGAGGAATGCGAGAGCGATGATGCCCACCCTTCTCCGTTTCATACTCTCCTCCTTCTTCTATACCCAGTATCGTCAAGAAATCGGAAAAACCCCATCGATTAGGCTTCTTCTCAGAGAAACCTCGTCAGATTCTCGAGGTCGAAGCCGGCTGCTGCAAAGAAATCCTGCGCGGTCGAGAAATCATCGTTTCCGGCAAGTTCTGTTTCCAGATCGAGATCGGGATCGGACGGATCGAGCCCCTCCGCCTCGATCGCCGAGAACACGAGGGCAGCTCCCGCCACGATGTACTGGGTGCGGGAAACATCCGCCTCGGGATCCGTTTCGAGGGCGGTCAGGATGTGTTCGCCCGCGTTCTGGATGTTCGTGACAAAGTCATCCCCGGATACGATTTCCTCGATCGTCGAGAAATCGAATTCCCCTGATCCAACCTGCGCGATCATGGTGTTGATCGCCGTGTTCAGCCCGGAGGCGCCCAGCGCCAGATCCGCGGCGAGAAGATTGAGACGGGGATCCGTTCCAGCGATGGCTGCGATCGCCGCGTACGCCGCGGCGCAGTCCTCCGCGGAAGCGCCGCTTGAGAGCAGACTCTCGGCATAGGCCACTTGCTGTTCGGGCGGGAGATCCTCGATCGAACGCCGGACACCCGGAATGAGGGCAAGGGGACTGAAGGTGAAAACGGCTTCGCATCCTGCGAGGAAGAGGAAAAGAAAACCGACCCCCATGAGCCGGATGGACGATCCCTTCGTCATTTTCATGCCGATTCCTCCCTGGAATGGTTCATCACAGATGCCGGAAGCCAGGCCGGGGCGCGTCGCGGCCCCGCGGGCCGGGATTCTGGCGGAAGAATAGACCGACTGCCGGCCTTCCAGCCGGCAGTCGGATTGATTACAGAATACTCAGAATCGTATTGCGGCGTCAACGGTGAGTCCCGAGGAGCGGTCCGCTCCGGCGGTGAGACCCATCTCGTTGGAGAAGATAGCGGCGTTGATGTCGAGGATGAGGAGCTTGAATCCCGCGCCGGCCGTAATATAGCCCTGGTTGATTCCCGCGCGGAGTTTGAGGAAGGACAGCAGCTTGACCTCGGCACCGGCATGGAGCTTCGTGAGGAAACTCGGCGTGTATCCCGAATCCTCCGAGTAGAAGGTCTCCTTGTATTCTACATGGATCATGGGGTCGATGAAATGACTGAGTCCGCCCAGATCCGGGTGGAAGGCGGCTCCGACGCTCAGGCTGAGAGGAATGGCATAGGTATCGGTCGCGTCCACCGTGTTGACTTCGCCGCCACCGGGAAGGGCCTGATTGGCGCCGATGTAGCCGATGAAATCGCTGAGCGGAGTCGAGCGGTAGCTAAACTGCGCCCCGAGGTCCCGCAGAGCGACGCCGATCTGGAAGGCGCCGAGATCCCAGATGGCTCCGGCGTCAATGGCGACGCCGAGCCCGTGAAGCACCGCCTGATCCAGAGTTACCTCGGTGCCTTCTCCCCCGAAGGAATCCATGAGCGTCATGAAATCCTGAATTCCGATATCCTTGACGGTCGCGCGGATCATGGGCCGCACATCGGCCCCAAGGTAGAGAGTCGTTTCCCCAATGGAGATCGGGAAGGCGAGCCCCGCGACAAAGGAGAGGGTGGCGTTCGCGTCAACGGAAATGTCGCTGGTCATATAGGCGTCGACCGATGCGACCACTCCGAGCCCGAGTCCCTTTCCGGCAAAGCCGAGACCGATGGCGATATCGGGTCCGAATCCGTTATCGAGATGGGGCCCCAGGGTGGTGATGAGGGATCCGATGTCGGAAAGGTCGAGTTTACCGAGGTTCAGGATCGAGGCGAACTGTTCCTCGATGAGCTTGGGTACATCGGCGTAGACTCCCGCGTTCAGCGCGGCGAGCGTAAGGGATCCGCCGGGCATCGCGAATCCCGCCGGGTTCGTGAAGAGGCTGTTATACCCATGGGCGATCGACACGAACGAACCGCCCTGCGCCATATACTCCGCGCTCAGCGGATAGAGGGCTTTTTCGTCATACGTCGTCTGCGCGAGCAAGAACCCTGCGCCGACGAACAGGATCAGTAGTACAAGGATGGTCTTTTTCATCGTCTGCCTCCTCACTCGCCGCCGCCGAAGTAGCTTCCGAGCGCTTCAAAGAGATTCCCCGCCCATGCCACGCTTTCCAGGGTAGAGGCGTCGACCGTCAGAGTCCCGGCTTCCACCTTCTCGGCGAAAGCCTCGGCGCCGCCGGATGCCTAAACAAGCGCGCATAGAAGAGCGGTCGCTGCGAATTGCATAACAGCGGCTCCGTCCGGGAAGACGTACGTATCGTTCTCGGCGTCGTACATGGAATCAACATAGGCCTCGTAGGCCGCCGCCGAGTTCTCGAAGGATGCGGCCGCCGCTTGAATGTCCGTCAGGCCGGCGAACATATCCATGACACTGGTTGCGAGGGCTGTTGTGTCCACCCCAGAAGAATCATCGGCCGTGAGAAGAGTTACCATCTCCCCCGCGACAACCAGCGCGTCACTGCGCACGCTTTTCGCCTCCGTCGTATTTATTTCGATCTCAACAACGAGCAGCGCGGCCTTCTGGGTAATGGCCGGTTCCGCGGCGCCAAAGAGGTTCGTCAGAGCAGCGATGATCGCTGCCTTTGAATCAGGATCCGCGGCAAGATCCGTATAGAAAGACTGGTACTGTATAGCTTTTGTAAAATCGGCAATAAGAGTTG
>CAZPZF010000127.1:0-9712 GCA_964590705.1 uncultured Spirochaetales bacterium
CCTCCTTCCCCCCATGTTCCGGCGTCGCTCTCGGTTTCGACCGCCTCCTCATGGCGATATCAGGCGTCCCCGCCATAGGGGGGGTGATATTTTTTCCGCTTTCTGATATACTGTAAGGACCCAAACCGGAAAACCTCTCGGTCGCTCGGACACGAAAGAACCCGGCATTCAATCGCACAAGGAAGAAAGGATACTATGATAAAAGCAGGAGCCATCGACAAAGGGATGTTCATCCTAGTCAAGGAAGCCCCCTACGCGGTAGTGGAACGCGAATTCGTCAATCCCGGAAAGGGATCAGCGTTTGTCCGCCTCAAACTGAAGAACCTGAAAACCGGACAGGTGCTCAGGCCGGTCATGAAGAGCCAGGACAACGTCGAGGAGATCAACGTCGTTGAAAAGGCGTGCCAGTACCTGTACTCGGACGGCGAGAACATGCACTTCATGGACACCGAGAGCTACGAGCAGTTCGAGGTTCCCCAGGCCACGTACGAGGACAAGAAGATCTACATGAAGGACGGAGACAGCTACCGCGTCGTGATCTGGGACAACGACCCCATCGACATCAAACTCCCGATGAAGGAGATCTATACAGTCACTGAGTCCGAAGAGGCGGTCAAGGGCGACACCGTTACGGGAACCTTTAAAACAGTGACCGTGGAAACCGGGCTCAAGGTCAAGGTTCCCCTCTTCATCAAGCAGGGAGAGAAAGTGCTGGTGAACACGGAAACCGGCGAGTACGTGGAGCGGGTGAACAGCTGATTCTGGCTACGGCTGTCATTCACCGCCCGTCCCTTTCCCCTTCCGGCTCATTGTACCACGCGGCGGTTTCCGCTTGGACGGAGGCCTGCCATCCCGGACTTCCAGCTGCGGGAACGGGATCTCGATCCCCCGTCTCCTGAACTCCCGCCAGATCTCCAGGTTATTCCAGGAGATCGCGGCCCCCTTGTCCTCCACGTTCCGTATCGTCATGAAGACGGATATCCGGATCCCCGAATCCTCGAAAGCTGAAACCCGTACCGCAGGATCGGTTCCCTCCAGGAAATGGGGATTTCTCCGGCTGATCGATTCGAGAACCTCGAGAACCTCTTCGAGATCAGAATCGTAGGCAACCGAAACCGTGTTTGTGATCACCGTCTTCCTATCCGCGTATGTGCAGTTGCGGACCGTATTGTTTACTAGAACGGAATTGGGGATGACGATCGTCACGTCCTCCAGCGTATTCACGAGGGAAGACAGAAGCCTGACGGAAAACACCGTGCCCTCTACCCCCTCCACGATGATCCTGTCACCCTCCTTGATGGGCCTGGTGAAGAGAAGAACGATGCCCGCGAAGAAATTGGACACGACATTCTGGAGGCCGAATCCGAGCCCGATGCCTAGAACCCCGAAGAGTACGGTGAGTATCGAGAGGTCGATTCCGAGGAGGGAAAGACTGAGAAGGAAAGCCATTACCATGGCCAGATAGCTCAGGAGCCTGGACAGAGTGAACCGTTTCGATTCGTCGAAATTCTCCCTGTCCGCGAGCGCCTTGTTCACGATACCCTTGACCCGCTTTCCCGCGTACAGAGAAACGTAGGCGGCCGGGATCAGAAGGACGAGGGTGATGATGGATATTGTGGTCCCGCCCGAATGGATGATGGGAGAGGCGAGAAAGGAGAAGAAGATTCCGACGTATTTGAAGATCTCGGCGCCGAAGAGCCAGGACACGCACCCGGCGAAAACGACTACGATGGCAGCCCTGAGGATGTTCTTGGTCCAGCGGAGCATCCTCTTTCTCGTGTCTTCTTCGGTCTTGGCCTTCTCGGCGACCCGGCGGACGCCCGTCAGGACGATCCGGTACACGACGAGACAAGCCAGACAGGGGATGCCGAGGCGGAGAACCAGATCAAGGAGGGTGAAGGGAAACGCGAGGGAACCGATTTTAATCGCTGAGGAAAACAGTGAAGAAACCGTTTCCCAGAAAGCCATCACTCCTCCTTTCTTCCCCTCTGGGAAGAATCGATGATATCGTTGATGGTGGACGGGTTTTCCTCGAATTCGATGAACATCTTGATCCGCTTGAAGACCTCGTTGTTCCGCACGAAACAATCCGTAATCTCCGGATCGAACTGCGTGCCGCTCCCCTGCGAGATGATGCTGACCGCCTCCTCATGGGAGAACGGCTCCTTGTAGGGACGCTTGCTCGTGAGCGCGTCATACACATCGGCGATTGCCACGATCCTGGCGGAAAAGGGGATCTCATCCCCCTTCTTGCCCTCCGGGTAGCCGTTCCCGTCCCACCTCTCGTGGTGGTAATAGGCGATTTCCTTCCCCATGGTCAGGAAGGATTCCTGCTTGAGCCGGGAATCTACGGAACCGAGGGCGTCGCCTCCCAGGATGACATGGTCCTTGATCCGTTTGAACTCGTCCTGATCCAGTTTCCCCGGCTTGAGGAGGATATGATCCTCGATGCCCACCTTGCCCACATCGTGAAGGGTCGAGGAGAGGCTCAGGTCGTCCAGGTATCGATCGGTGATGTAGTCTTTGTACTTGGGGTTTTCCCTCATGAAGGCGGCCAGGACCCTTGTATATTCCCGGATCCGTTCTAGATGCTTGCCCGTGTCCTTATCGCGATACTCGGTAAGGCGCGCGAAACCGAGGATGGCCGCTTCCTGGGTATCCTTGATGGTTTCGAGAGATTCGCGCAGCTTGTTTTCCAGCTTGATCCGTTCGGAGAGATCCTTCTCGACCACAGAATAGGCGATCACCTCTCCGGTGGAATCCTTGATGGAGGAATAGGACGCGAAGGTATAGATGATCTCACCGCTCTTGTTCGTCCGCCTGACCTCGGATTCGACGTACTTGCCGTCGTTCTGGTCGACTAGGTTCATCACCCGGAAAAAGCTCGGCTGGCTCTTCTCCCGCTTGAACACCATGTCGAACTGTTCGCCTACGATATCCTCCCAGGAATAGCCGTATATCTTCTCGGCTGTCGTGTTTATATTCAGGATGTAGCCCTTGGGATCCACGATGATGATGGAAGACAGGATCGTGTCGAAGAGGATGGTGAAGTTCCGCGCCGAGATGAGGAGTCGGGACTCGATATTCTTCAGGTAGGTTATGTCCTTGAACTGCGCGGTGTATCCCGTCACGATTCCCCGTTCGTCCCTGACGATCCAGGAGGAGTCGAGAACACGCTTGATGGCTCCGTCGATCGTATAGAGATGCGTCTCAAGATTGAATACGTTATCCTGCTCGAGGAGTCGTACCATCTTGTCGTCGAGCTCGTCCCGGTACACGTACAATTCCCGGATCGACGCCGGAGGATCGGCCGGAGAAGCCCCGATCAGGCTGTAGAAAGCCGGATTGGCGATGATGATGTCCCCGTTGAGCGATACGTTGAGAATGGCGTCGCCGATGTTGTTGAAGACGAGGTCGAAGTTCTTCTTGACCTTGAAGAGTTCGAGGTTCTCGTCCTCGAGGTCCGGCTTGATCCGCAGGAGCAGATAGGAGCCATCCTGGCTCGATATCCGGAAAGCGGCACACTTGAACCGCTGATCTTTCCCCGATGTGTCCGGGATCGATACGATCGCCTCGCCGGCGATGAGGTTCTGGGCGTTCAGAAATCGGAGAAGTTCCTTCTCCCTGTCGAACACGTCCTTGCTTTTCCATTTGATCATCCGGAGAAGCACTTCGTTGAAGAAAAGTATCTCGTTTTTCTGATTGAGGATGAGAAAGCCGTCGGCAATCTCCTCCATGATCTTGATGACGGCGTCGGAAAGGATCGTATCACAACTCCTTGAGCAAGTCTGCGGCTGGAAACCGTGTCATTATACCTGAGACGAAATGGAAAAGCAAACCCGTTTATCCCCGAAGTCCAAAACATGAAAGAGAGAGACGACCACCCGCGAACCATCCGAAAATCCGCACGCTCTTGCAAACCGGCGGGAAAACGGTCATAATCGCCCCGGTATGCTCATTATCATCGTTGGCGCCGGGATCGTCGGCAAGCTTCTGGCGAAACATCTCATCGACGAGAAAAAGGATCTCGTGATCATAGACAAGGATCCAGAGATCGTCAGGCACCTCTCCAACCAGCTCGACTGCCTCATCATCAACGATTCAGGTAATAAACCCGAGGTTCTGGAGAGCGCGGGGATCAAAAAAGCCGATTTTTTAATCGCCCTGACCGGTTCAGACGAGATGAACATGATCATCTGCAGCATGGCCGCCGAGCTTTCCCCATCCACAACACGGATAGCGAGGATCAGGAACAACGATTACCTCAAGAGCAAGGCGAGTCCGAAAACAGCGCATGAAAACGCGATCGATGCCTTTGTCGGAATCGACTACATGGTCAATCCTGACATCGAGTCGGCCCAGGCCATCATCCGGGCGATCGACCAGGGCGCACTCAGCGATATCATGGATTTCGAGGAAAGCGACCTCCAGCTCACGAACATCGCGGTCGACGAGCGTTTCCCGTTCGGGGGGCATACGGTAAGCGAAATCAGACGGGAGCTCGACCTCACGTTCCTCGTCGTAGCCATCATACGGTCGCGTGATTTCATCGTGCCAAAGGGCGACACGGTCGTCATGGAGGGCGACATCCTCTACCTCTTCTCCGACGGGGAAACATTAGGAAAGATATTCGAGATCGCGGGAAGGGGAAAGACCTCTATCAACAGGGTCGCGGTCATCGGGGGCGGGAAGATCGGCGTTTCCGTGGCCAGATACCTCCTGAACTCCACGGAACAGCAAGCCGGCTTCCTGAGCCGGATCAGGAGCATCCTCATCGGCCGGACCAAGCGCAGGGTAACCCTTATTGAGAAAAACTATGAAAAATGCAAATACCTTTCGGAGATCCTCCCGGACGCCCTTGTGCTCAATTCTGACATCACCGACGAAGGTTTCGTCGAGGAGGAGAACATAGGGAATTTCGATCTCATCATCACCACGACGGACAGCCCCGAGCTCAATCTCGTGACCGCGCTGTACGCGAAGAAGCAGGGGGTGAAGAAGGCCATCGCGCTCGTGAACAAGCCGGGATACATCCCGATGGGAACCCAGCTGGGAATCGACGTGGTCATCTCTCTCAAGGATCGGATGGCCAACAAACTCCTCAAGTACATCCGAAAGGGAAGCATCAGGAACATCTACAGCATCGCCGGCGGAAACCTGGAGATCCTCGAGATGACGCTTACCGGCTCCTCCTCTCCCGCACTCCTGGGAAAGGAGATCGCGCAGATCAAACTGCCCAAGGACACCCTCGTCCTGACGATCACGAGGGATGACAAGACGATCATCCCCTACGGGACCTTCGTGCTGCAGGAGAACGACACCGTCATCATCCTCACGACGCAGGAATCCATCGACAGAGTGGACGCCCTGTTCACCCGCCGCGTATGAACTTCCCCCTCGTCTTCCGTCTCCTGTCTCTCGTCCTTCTCGTCGTATCCCTGTTCATGCTCCTTCCGATCATCTGCGTCTTCGTGTTCGAGGAACTCCCATGCCTGCCCGCCTTCCTCATTCCTATGGCTGCTATGCTCGTCATCACCGCCGTGACCCTCCTGCTGACCAGAAAAATCTCCCGGGACCGCTTCTCGTACCGGGATGCGTTTTTCTTCGTGAGCGTCACCTGGGTCGCGGCTTCCCTTCTCGGAGCCGTTCCCTTTGTCCTGAGCGGGAGCATCCCGAAATTCACCGACGCCTACTTCGAGACCATGTCCGGCTTCACTACGACAGGGGCGAGCATCCTCAGCGATATCGAGGCGCTGCCGCGATCCATCCTGTTCTGGCGTTCCCTTACCCACTGGCTCGGGGGGATGGGCATCGTCGTGCTCCTGATCGCCCTTTTTCCGTTCATGGGAATCGGAGGCTTCCAGGTCGTCAAGGCGGAAATGCCAGGACCGAGCGTGGACAGGATCACACCGAAGATCACGGGCACCGCCAAGATCCTGTGGTTCATCTACGTCGGCATGACGGCTCTCGAGACCGGCCTCCTCATGCTCGGCGGCATGGATCTCTTCGACGCCCTCACCCACACCTTCGGAACCCTGGCAACCGGGGGATACTCGCCGAAGAACCTAAGCGTCGGCGACTTCAGATCGGCCTACATCGACGCGGTGATCACCGTTTTCATGATCATGGCCGGGGTCAACTTCAACCTGTACTTCAGGATGCTCACGGGCAAACTCAGGGATATCGCCCACAACACCGAACTAAAGGCTTACCTGTTCATCTTTCTCGTCGGCACCGCTGTCGTGACCGCGGACCTGGCCGTCAACGGGGGAATGGCGACCGGATCTGGCCTGCGTTACGCATCCTTCCAGGCGGCCTCCATCCTTACGACAACCGGTTTCGTGACCGCGGACTACTCCAGATGGCCCGCGCTCAGCCAAGCCGTGCTCTTCATCCTGATGTGGATCGGCGGCTGCGCCGGCTCTACGGGGGGAGGCATCAAGGTCGTCCGGATTGTGATCCTGATCAAACAGGGACTGAACGAGATGCGGAGACTGATCCACCCGCGGGGGGTCTTCACGATACGGATCAACAAAAAGGGAGGGAGAAAGGACATCGTGTACGCCGTGTCCGGCTTCGTCTTCCTCTACGCAGCGACCCTCCTTCTAACGGCCCTCGTGATAGCCGGCGCGGGAAACGATCTTGTGACATCGCTTTCCGCCGCGCTCGCCACGCTGGGAAACATCGGCCCCGGATTCGGCGGGATAAACCCTGCAAGCAACTACGGTTTCCTTCCGGACGGCATTCTCTGGTTTCTCTCCTTCATCATGATGGCGGGCCGCTTGGAACTCTTCACCGTTTTCATCCTGTTCATGCCCGGTTTCTGGAAACACTGATATTCCCCCACTCCCGCCTAACGCGTATATCGCTTGAATTATCCAACAACGGGGCTGTATATTCCATTGGGAGGCACCATGATAGAGCTGAGAAATGTTGCAAAGCGCTTCGAAACGGTTCAAGCCGTCGCCGGCATCTCCTTCACGGCGATGGAAGGCCAAGTCTTCGGCTTGCTGGGCCCCAACGGCGCGGGGAAATCGACCACGATCAGGATGATCATGAACATCCTGGCTCCGGATTCCGGTGACATCCTCTTTTCCGGAAAGAAGATACGGGAAGACGACAAGAACCGCATCGGGTATCTGCCGGAGGAGCGCGGATTGTACCGCAAAGCCAAGGTCGGGCAGATGCTCTCGTACTTCGGGGCGCTGAAAGGTGCCTCTCAGGAAACGATACAGCGGAACATGGACCGGTGGCTCGAACGCTTCGATCTCTCCAGCTGGAAGGACAGGAAGATTCAGGAACTCTCGAAGGGGATGAGCCAGAAGGTGCAGTTTATCGCATCGATCATCCACGATCCCGCGTACGTATTCTTCGACGAACCCTTTTCCGGACTGGACCCGGTGAGCTCCGATCTCCTCAGGGAGACAATTCTTGAACTCGGGGCCCAGGGCAAGGTCATCCTGTTCTCCACGCACATCATGGAACAGGCGGAAAAGATCTGCAGCCGGATCCTCCTCATGAACAAGGGGAAGGAGGTCATTTCCGGAACCATGGAAGAGGTGAAGAACCACTACGGCACAAGGACGGTCGTCTTGGAATTCGACGGGGACGGGGGATTCATCGAACATCTTCCGTTCGTTAAGCACCGAATCGCCTATCCACGGTACATGGAGATCGAGCTGACTGAGGACGGAAACCCGGACCAGCTGCTCGCCGCCTTGGTGAATCGGGTGTCGGTGAGGAGGTTCGAGATCGTGGCGCCTTCCCTCCATAAGATATTCATCGATCTCGTTCGACCTGGAACCGAGGCAGGAAATGGGGGAGAAACCGAGGAGGATCGAAATGCGTAGAACACTGACGATCGCGAAACACGAGCGCCGGTTGACCGCGGCCAATAAGGCGTTCATCATCATCACGATTATCGGGCCCTTCCTCATCATCGCCATGTCGGTCATTCCCTCGCTCGTCGCGACAGGTACCGGCATCTCGGAGGGGACGCGGATCGGTGTCGTGGGAGCTGACTCTGCTCTCGAACAGTCCCTCGCGGTCGCCCTTCCTCCGCACAATATCGAGATACTTCCGGGCAATGACTTCGAAGCCATGAAGAAGCTCGTTCTGGCTGATGAAATCCAGGGGATTCTCGTCGTTCCCGTGGATTATATCCACGCCGACCGGTTCCAGTATTTCTCCAAGACCGGATCGGATGTCATCGTGATCGAGACCTTAAGCGGCGTCCTCGGCGGCATCGTAGTGGCCCGGCGGCTCATGGACGCGGGACTCAACCCGGCACTCGTGGACAGCCTCTCCCGGCGTCCCGAGCTGGACGTGAGCAAGATCGGAAAGACCGGGGAAACCGAGGGGGGAAAGGGATTCATGGACATCTTCACCACCTCGTTCTCCTTCGTGATGCTCATCTACATGACCGTCCTCCTGTACGGCCAGATGATCGGCCGCTCCGTCGTGACGGAGAAGACGTCGAAAACCGTGGAGATTATGCTGTCATCCGCGACCCCGCGCGAACTCATGTTCGGCAAGATCCTCGGCATCGGATCGGCGGGACTGATCCAGTACGCATTTTGGATCAGCATCGCGCTTGTCCTCATCAAGGCGGTCGGCCCCCTCCTCGGGATCTCGCTTCCGGTGAGCCTGACCGCGAAGAACCTCGGCTATTTGGTTGCCTTCTTCATCGCGGCCTACATCCTCTACTCCGCGGGATACGCCGCGCTGGGAGCCGCTTCGGAGGACGAGCAGCATCTCGGGCAGATGGCGTGGCCACTCCTTATCTTCCTCATCATCCCGCTTCTCACGATGTCGTCGACCATCATGAACCCCTATACCCCGTATTCGCGCTTCCTCTCGTTCTTCCCGATGACCTCGCCCATCGTGATGCTCGCGCGCGTCCTGGTGGAGGAACCGCCCCTCTGGGAACTCCTCCTCTGCTTCGGAATCCTCGCGGTGACCATCGTCCTGATGGTGATCGTGGCCGCCAAGATCTTCAGGATCGGGATCCTCATGACAGGGAAGCGGGTCCGGATACCTGAGTTGGTAAAATGGCTGCGGTACTGAAACCGTCCGCCCCGGCTCACGAAACGGCCGGAAAACAGAACGAGGAGAACCCATGGAAGTCCTGAACGTAGCGGATCTTCCGGAGAAAAGCCGGATACGCGGAAGCTCGATGAAGGCGGTGCATTCCGCCAGCATGACGGCGTGTTATTGGAGATTCGAACCCGGTATCGACCTCCCGGAACACGCGCACCCGCACGAGCAGGTGACGAGCATCATTTCGGGGGAATTCGACCTTACCCTGGCCGATGAGACAAGAAGACTCACCGCTGGTTCGGTCGTCGTCATTCCGCCGAACGTTCCCCACCGGGGGCATTCGGTGACAGAGGTCGTAGTCATCGACATCTTTCATCCCTGCAGGGAGGATTTCAGGTAAAAACCTTGAGCGGCGCCCCGCGTTTCGGGAAACGCGGGGCGTACGGTCACCGCCCGTCCGTTATCCCTTCCGGAGAGAATTCGATGATAAAGCCAGCTCCCCCTTCATGTGCCGGGGTAATCATTCCGCCGAGCTGCTCTGCAAGAAGGAAAACGAGCGAGAGGCCGAGGCTCTTGGACTCCCGGCTCCGGAAACCGGGGGACAGCCCCTTTCCGTTGTCGCGGACTTCGAGAAGCCCGCTCCGGTTCCGCCGAGTCCTGTCGGATCCGAGGG
>CAZPZF010000128.1:0-9688 GCA_964590705.1 uncultured Spirochaetales bacterium
AGAAATGCGGTTTCGCGTGGGAATATGCGGAGGCCGTCATCGGACACGACCAACTCGAGATACGCGAGCCCGCCAAATTCAGCCTCGATCCCGCGTTTTTCGACTACGAGGCCAAATACGGTGCCCGGTCGCTGCTTGACCTGGTGCCCGCTCCCCTGACCCGGGAGCAGCGAGCCGAGATCCTCGGCTTCGCCCGCAGAGTCTACGATACACTGGAACTCACCGGTACTGCGCGGATCGATTCCTTTCTGGTGGACGGAAGGTTCTACATGAACGACGTGACCCCGAGTCCGGGGCGCAGGCCGCGTACATCATGCAGTGGGAATACACGGGCTACACGAAGAAGAGCCTTCTTACTCGGCTCGTTGACGTGGCGTTCGAACGGCATCGGGAGAAGAAGGGCTTTCTCGTGGAGACGGACTCTATAGGCTGAAACACGAAAATCCGTGTGGAACAGGAGGATCACCCGAAGGGGTGATCCTTTTTTTTACCAAATCCTCCTTCTGTGTGATTGTGCGCGGAATAACGCCGGGAAGACACTTTCCCTGATCGGTGAAAAACCACAAAGGAGTGTGACATGAGAAAGAGTATTTCCGTTCTTTTCATTATCCTCCTGCTCTGTTCCGCGGCCGGATTGTTCGCCGCCGGAAAATCGGAGGGCGGGGGCGAGGTTACCTTTTATATGAACAACGGCTCCGAGCCGGAATCTCTCGATCCCGCGCTTATCTCGGGAGCGCCGGAGCATCGGATCTACATGAATATCTTCGAAGGCTTGGTCATCTACGACCCCAAAACCGCGGATGTCATCCCCGGCGTGGCGGAGAGCTGGACCATCAGCCCAGACGGAACTATCTATACCTTCAAGCTCCGGAATTGCTCCTGGACAGACGGGGTGAAAATTACGGCCCAAACCGTAGTGGACTCCTGGCTGCGGATACTCGATCCAGCGACAGCCGCACCGTACGCCTGGTTCCCCGGCATGATCATCAAGGGAGCCGCCGCGTACAACGACGGGAGCGGACCGAGGGAGGGAGTGGCGATCAAGGCGGTCGACGAAAGGACCTTCCAGATGGAACTGGTAGGGCCCATCCCGTACGCGCTCGGGATGCTGGCTCATTATGCCTTCGCAATCTTCCCGATGCACGCCATCACGAAGTACGGCCCGGCCTGGACCCTGCCGGAGAATTTTGGGGGGAACGGACCCTTCGTGCGCAAGGAATGGAGGCCGCAGGAGATGCTCATCCTGGCCCGAAATCCGAAGTACTGGGACGCCGCGGCGGTCAAGATCGACACGGTGGTCATGTACCCGATCGACATCATCACGACGGCCCATACCATGTACCTGAACGGCGAGATAGACTGGGACACCAACGTGCCGCTTGACCAGATCGACGCGATCAGGAACAGGCCCGATTATCACGTCGATCCCCAGCTCGCGTCGTATTACTACTGCTTCAACATGATCAAGAAACCCTTCGACGACGTGCGGGTCCGCCGTGCCCTGTCCATGGCGATCGACCGGGACCGACTCGTCACCCAAGTCACGAAATCGGGCGAGATCCCCGCGTACAGCATGACTCCCCCGATGAGCGGGTATGTGCCTCCGGCCATGAAGAAGGGCTCCATCGAGGAAGCCCAGCGCCTCCTTGCCGAAGCCGGATACCCGGGGGGGAAAGGTTTTCCGAAATTTGTCGTCCTCTATAACACGAGTGAGAACCACAAGAAGATCGCGGAGTTCATTTTGGGGGAATGGGAGAGGAATCTCGGAATTTCCGGAATCGAGTTGGTCAATCAGGAATTCAAAACCTACCTTACGACGAGGAGGCAGAACCAATTCGATGTCTCCCGCGCCGGATGGATCGGTGACTACCAGGACCCCAACACCTTCCTCGAGCTTTTCCTGAGTACGAGCACCCTGAACGGCCAGAGCTTCCAGAGCCCGGAGTTCGACGCGTTACTCGAACAGGCGGCGCGTATGCCCTCCGGCAAGGCCAGATACGAGACTCTCGCCAAGGCAGAGAATATCCTGCTCTCCACGCAGGCGATCATCCCTCTGTATTTCTATGTCAACCAGAACATGATCGACTTGACGAAATGGGGCGGATGGTACCAGAACGTGCTGGACATCCATCCCTTGAAGAACGTGTATCTGAAGTGATTCCTGACGGACGCTGCCCGGAATCCAGTCAATTCGGCGGCAGCGACAGCGGCGAATAGCCGAACCGGTTTTTCATGCTTCTCTTCTGCTTCTTCCGGGAGCCGGATCGTCCGGCTCCCGGGCTTTTCTTCCTGCGCAGCTTTGAATAATGCCAAGCCTTCCCGGTATACTGTTCGTATACGCGGAGGTACCTGGAATGGACGCGATCAAGACGGATACTCTTTCCAAGCGATACGATAACGGCGTCCTCGCCGTATCCGATCTCACCCTCACGGTCGGGGAGGGAACGATCTTCGGCTTTCTCGGACCGAACGGCGCGGGAAAGTCGACGACCGTACGGCTCTTGAACGGAACGCTGGCCCCGAGCGGGGGCGCATCGACGATTCTCGGCATATCGTCCCGGGACGACGAGATCAGGAAGAAGACAGCCACCCTCTCCGAGGACGCCCGCATGTACGAATCCTTGAGCGCGATGGAGAACCTCGTCTTCTTCGGGGAGATGTATGACCTGCCGAGGAAGGAGATCCTCGACCGAGCCGGGACCCTGCTCCGAAAGCTCAGGCTGTGGGAGAAGCGGGACATGAAGCTCGGGACCTTTTCGACAGGAATGAAGAAGAGGACCCACCTCGCTCGGGTTCTCCTCCACCGTCCGTCTCTCTTGTTCCTGGACGAACCCACCTCCGGACTCGACCCCGAATCCGCCGAAGAGGTGATCTCGCTGATCGGCACCTTGTCGAGGGAGGAGGGGGTCACGGTATTCCTCTGCACCCATAACCTCCACCAGGCTGAAGGGATCTGCGATTCCTTCGGATTCATCGACGAGGGAGTCATGGTCAAAGCCGGAACGAGGGAGGAATTGGTCAGATCCGTCATGGGGAAGGAGCGGGTGCGGATCCGTACGCGAGACGAACTCTTCGAGTACGAGATCGACGGCCTCGACGATATCAACGGGCGTATCTCAGCTCTCATGGAACGCGGCCAGCGCATCGTCGAGGTGAATCCCGTGAGGCCATCCCTCGAGGAGGTGTATTTCACGTATATCAGGAGGAAGAACCATGAAATGGAATAGAATAAAGGCCGTCATCCGCAAGGATCTCCGCGAGATTACCTCCAACAAGATGGTCATCCTGCCGATGATCATCGTTCCTCTCATTTTCTGCATCATCATGCCCGTGGCGTTCATCCTGATCTCCCTGCTTGCCGATGCCGGCGGGATCAATGGGCTCGACACGGTTGCGAAGCTCCTCCCCTCATACCCGATTCCGGCGTCCTTCGATACGCTCCCTCTCCAGTTCCTCTTCATCTTCCTGAACTATACCTTCATTCCTTTCTTCATGCTCATTCCCATCATGGTTTCCTCGATCATCGCCTCCAACGCCATCGTGGGCGAGAAGGAACGAAAGACACTGGAAACCCTCCTGTACACCCCGATCACCAACGGGGAGTTCATCGTGGCCAAGCTCCTCTCCAGTTTCATCCCCGCGGTGATCGTTTCCTTTGGGGGATTCCTCCTCTTCTTCGTCACGGGAAACGCGGTTTCCCTGGCTGTGGGAGGCATCGCCGCGATCCGTTCGCCGATCTGGATTCCTGCCATGCTCCTCCTCTCTCCTGCGGTTTCCCTGCTGGGGCTTTCAGTCACGCTGATGGTATCGCTCAAAGCCAAGACCTTCATGGAGGCTCAGCAGACGGCGGGAGTCATCGTTGTCCCGTTCGTCATCCTCGTCGTCGTTCAGATCACCGGTGTCGTCATTTTCAAGGAATGGCTTGTCGTTCTCTTCTCCGTTCTCCTTTTCGGACTCGACTACCTTTTCATCGGCAAGCTCTCGCCCCGTTTTAGCAGGGAGAGGATCATCATGACCCTATAAGCCGCCCGGTCAGACGCCCTTTCCCCTTTTGCCATTACACATCCTAGTTGACTATACTGTAGGTGGATGACAAAGGGGGCTATTTCATGAAGCATGAGATCCCGCTGGTAAAATCCATTCTCGCGACACGGTCGAACGATCCGGACGACAAACGCATGGAGTACATGTTCCGGCTCACCCTTCTGGCCATGTCGGTTACGTCATGTATTTTCACCATCGTCTCCGTTGTCGCCTCCGCCAGGGGCAGGATTCCCCTTGATACGCCGATCATTCTTGCAGTCATGGATATTCTCTTTGCCGCAGGCTGGATCGCAGCCCGCGGAAGGTACTGGAAGATAGCCCGGATCATCCCGGTCGCCGTCATCTACGCTGTCGCCCTGTACGGAAACTGCATCGGCGGTATCGGCGCCCCGGCCATGGTCATCTACGTTCTCGCCATGACTCTCGCATCGACCATGTTCGGCAGGAGAGCTCTGACTGGTGTGATGGTTCTTTCAATCGGTTCCTATGCGGTCATCGCTTTCCTGATTCGATCCGGGGTGATCACGGCGCCGCGAACCGATGAAACCGTTTTTCTGAATCGGACGCTGGTTGCCGCGTTTTCGATGCTCGGCGTCGGCGTTCTTCTCAATTTCCTCCTCCGCCTCGTC
The DNA here is from genome assembly GCA_964590705.1 of uncultured Spirochaetales bacterium. GTDB lineage: Bacteria > Spirochaetota > Spirochaetia > CAZPZF01 > CAZPZF01 > CAZPZF01. Next base: position 4,674 of record CAZPZF010000128.1, read on the forward strand.
GAGGAAGCGCTCACCATTTCGCGCTCCCGCGAGGCCGACCTCGAGGTGTCAAACGCCAGGTTGTCCGAGACTCTCGAGGATCTGAACGCAAAAAACAGGGCGATCGAGGCGCAGAACCGGGAGCTGGAGATCAGGGAATCGAAGTTCTCCACCCTTTTCAGAGCGTTGGCCGATATGGTTCTCATCCTCGACTCGTCCGGACGCATCGAGGAGATCAACCACGCTGCGTTGGTCCAGACCGGATTCGCGAAAACGGAGATGATGGAACTGGGCTTCCCGGGCCTATCCTGTTTCCCGGACCGCGATTTGAAACGGGTGTCTGATGTCATCAGGACTAAGAGCGCTTCCCGTTTCGAGACATCGCTAAAGAAACGGGGAGGGCAGTCGTTCCCCGTGGAGGCCTCGGTTACAGCGGTCTTCATCGGAGGGGAGGCCAAGGCGATCTGCGTGATCCGTAACATAACGGAGAGGAAGTGGATCGAAAGCGAGCGCGATCGCGTTCAGACCCAATTGATCCAGGCGCAGAAGATGGAAGTGGTTGGAACCCTCGCCAGCGGGATCGCCCACGACTTCAACAACATGCTCGGCGGGATTACCGGAGCTCTCAGCCTCATCGAGATACTCCTCGACAGGAAAGGGACTCCCAGGGACGACAGGATCTTCGAATATCTCGAGACGGCCCTCAAATCGTCGGAAAGAGCGGCCGGCGTCACGAAGCAGCTCCTCATGCTTTCACGGAAGAATGAGCCGAAACGACAACCCATTGATCTGTGGGTTCCCCTCGAACACGTGGTGGACCTCTGTCGGAAGAGCCTTCCGAAGTCCGTGAGCCTTTCGGTGCGTATCGACCCGGAGCCTCTACGCGTTTCGGCCGATCCCATCCAGATGGAACAGGTGATCCTGAACCTCTGCGTGAACGCTTCCCATGCAATGACCATCATGCGCAAAGAAGGCGAAAGACAGGGAGGAACCATCACTCTTTCGGCGGGCTATGTCACGGCCGATACGGATCTTCCCCTCGCGCTCCTTCGGCGCGGTGCGGCCGAATCGTTCGTACGGATAGCCGTGGAGGATTCGGGCGTTGGCATGAGTGAAGAGACGAAAAGCCGCATCTTCGACCCCTTTTTCACCATGAAGGGCCGGAACCAGGGAACCGGTCTTGGAATGTCGATGGTGTACCGCATCGTGGAACAGCACGGAGGGGGAATCGACGTCCGTTCGGAACTAGGCATCGGCACCGTAGTGAGCGTCTTCCTGCCCGCGCTCCTAGCCGAGCCGGGCACGGTTACTGCCCCGCTCCGCGACGACGGCGTCGTCTCTGGCAATAAATCCATCCTCGTCATAGACGACGAGATCTCTCTGTTGGAAATCGCGCGGGGGGTGCTCGAGGAAGCCGGATATCGGGTCTATACGGCCTCGAACGGGGCGGAAGGATTGTCGCTGTTCCGGGAGTCGCCGGGGGATTACGACGCGATCCTTCTCGACCTTTCGATGCCGGGCCTCTCCGGCCGCGAGGTCATTCAGGAGATACGACGCTCCGGATCCGCGGTTCCCGTTCTTCTGACGTCGGGACTCATCGGCGACGACGAGGCGAAGCTCGCGCGCGAGTCCGAACCGGCGGAATTGCTGGGAAAACCCTATACCGCCTCGGAGCTCACGATCAAGATTGCAGGACTCCTAAAAGGATCAAAAGCCCCCTGATTCTTCTCCGAAAGTCATCCGAAAACGAACGTACCAGCTTTTCGCACGGATACGACCCGTACGCAGGAAAGGCCGAAGAAACGCTCCATCAGTGCGATATAGCCGGGAAGGACCCCTGTGGGAACATAGGCTTGGATGGTTCCCGCAAAGCCCCCGCCGTGCACTCGGCAGGCGCCCCTGCCTTCCAGGAAAAGCTCGGTGAGGGACAACGCCACAGCGATTTCCTGGTTGCGGGAAGAGCCGGGGACAACGCAGTTTTGAAGATACATGAAGGATGAGCGGCCCGATTCCCGAACCAGGCGAAGGAAGTCCTCCATTCGATCGTTTTCTACCGCATCCCGCATCGCCAGCACCCGTCGATTCTCCTCGGAGAAGTGAATGGCGCGCAGGAATGCTCGGTCGCCCGCGCCCGCGCGCACAGCTGAACCCCCTTGGATGATTCTGTCCGTGGTGAAACCGGACAGGTCTTGCGCGCCGAGGATGCGCGCGGCGGCCCGCATGTCTTCCGGAATGGCCGCATACATGTCGGTGAGCACCTCGTGGCTGCCCCCCGTTTGGACGATGCAGAGACTGTACCCGTGACGTTCAGGGGAGAACGCAAGTGATTCTGCCCGCGGCAGGTTCCCGCGGGAATCCGCGGATGCGGCGCCGGACGTTCCGCTGAAATCGATGAAAACCGCGCCGCCCAAGGCGCTCGCGGTCTGGTCCATCAGGCCGCACGGCTTGCCGAAGAAGCGGTTCTCCGCCTCCTGGCCCGCCAAGGCGATCTCGAGCGGGGGAATGGAGCCGTCGTTATAGAAAGCCGATAGGATCGTTCCGATGAAAACCTCGAAGGCGGCCGAGGAGCTGAGCCCGGATCCGACGGGCACCATGCTGTCCGCGCTCACGAGGAAGCCGCCGATTCCGTAGCCGCGAGCGGAAAGGGAAGCGGCGATTCCCCGCACGATTGAGGAGGGGGTTCCCCGTTCTCGAGGCTCCGGGTCGAGAGAGGAGAGGTCGACCGCGAAGGAATGCCCGCTCGAAACGCCGGCCACAATGGAGCCCCCCATGCGGACCGCGATCCCGGCGATGTCGAGATCGACCGCGGCCGCGAGGACAAGGCCGCCGTTGTGGTCAGTGTGGTTGCCGCCGAGTTCGGTGCGGCCGGGGGCGCTTACGAGGAGGGCATTGGCTTCATCCTGAGTATCCGCGTCTTCGGCCGACCGCGCCAGGCGGCCCGCGTCTGTCAGTCCGTCGATGAGCCTGAGATACCTCGAACGGGCGGCTTGGAGAATCGCGGCCGCCATTGACGAGGAGCCCTCATCCGCAGGGCAGTACAGCCGGGAAAACGCTGGGTCCATGCCTCCGGACTCGATCGATCGCCGCAGGGCTGCCGGTGTCGAGAAATGGGCAGCTATTCCCAAGGAATTGCGTTCCGGTGTCATAACGCCGTACCGGAGCCGGTCATGGAGGCGGGGCCGCCTTGCGGCCCCTGTCGATCAATCGAATGCATCCTTGGTCTTCCAAACCTCCCATACTTTTCCGACCAGGCCCGGGCCCGGCTTGAGGGTCATCTTTCCTGGTCTCCAGCCTGACGGGGTCGCCTCCGTTCCCTTGCTGTTCCGGACGAGCTGGAAAGCCTGGATCTGACGGATCGTCTCTCCCACGTTCCTCCCAACGGGCGGGGTCAGGACCTCGTACCCCTGGATAATCCCATCGGGATCGATGAGGAAGCGCCCGCGGGTCTCGACTCCCGCGTCCTCGTCGTAGATCCCGTACACCGCGCCCACCTTGCCGCCCGCGTCGGAGAGCATGGGGAAGGGGACTCCTCCAGCGACCATCTTCGACAGCTCGTTGTCGTTCCACATCTTGTGGACAAACACGCTGTCAACGCTCATCGAAAGGACCTCGACTCCGAGTTTCTGGAATTCGGCGTATTTCTCCGCGACCGCGGAGACTTCGGTCGCTCACACGAAGGTGAAGTCACCCGGATAGCAGCAGAGCACCACCCATTTTCCCAGATACTCGGACAGCTTGACCGAGACGAACTGCCCCTTCCAGTACGCCGGGGCCGCGAAATCTGGGGCCTTTTTCCCGACCATGATCATGCCTTTCCTCTCCTTTCCCGTTTGCTGGATCTTTTCCTCGCCCTTTGTCGGTATAGCCGGTTCGCCAACCGGGCCGCCTGTCGGACGGGCGCATCCGACCTTCTGTTCCTCTGGCATGACGTTTTCCTCCCTCTGTCCACAGTATAGGACCGTTTCTCGAAAGCCGCAAATCGTTTTCCGTACCCGGGGCCGCGGCGGCAGGGGACGTTCGGGTGGCGCCTTTGTCCACCTTCACAGGTATCTTCCCGAGGCGAGTGCGGAGAGTTTTCCGGTCATGATGGATACGGGAATTCCGGTAGGGGTGAACAGCCATTGTCCCGCCCTGAACCGTCCGCGTACGGGGCTTGAAACTGCTCTCGGCATCCTGAGGAAGCTTCGCTCCGTGGAAGAATCGAGGTCCGTGTACGCTCAGCCGGAGAAGGAGCCGCCTGAATTGCCGGCGCTGCGCTCCATCGTGAGAGGAGTCGCCGTGTCGACGAAGAGGATCCTGTCTCGGGTTCCCGGATAGAGGCGTTCCAGGTTTTCGACGAGGATGCCGGCTATCGTGCTCTTGAGCCGCTCGTATCCGGAGCCGCTTCCCCCCGACCAGCCCTCGAAACAGTCCGGCCATGCCGGGCTGCTCACGATCATCCCCGTTTTCCCGGGCGGGGCGAGGGATGGGTCACGCAGGCAGGGGATGGATATCTCCATGCTCGCCCCACGCCGGAGACCTTCCCGTTCTCTACGAGTATTCGGGAGACTGGGCAAGAGGTCCGGACTGTGCCTCCTCTGTTCTCGATAAACCGGGCCAGCGATCGCGTGAGGGATCCCATTCCCCCCCGCGGGTAATGGTAGTCGCGGAACAGCCTGCCGTAGCCGAGGGCGAAGGCGGCCGTGGATCCCGCGAAGTACGGCTGCGTGATCAGGTTGACCAGATCCTGGTCGTCGGTGATACCGGAAAGAAGTGTCGAGGAGAAGATCGGGTTTTCGAGACTGTACCGGCCGCTCATGAGGGAACTGGCCCTGTAGGCAACTTCCTTAATCCGTTCCACAGACCCCCGCTCATGGGGATAGTGCCGGGCTATCTCGTCATAGAAGTCGCCGATCCCCCGCTCATCCGATACGGGAAAGATGCGGCCTTCCACTCCAAGGCCGTACGGGTTGGGCTGGAAATCCACATCGAGTCCGAGCTCCCGGGCATGGGGAACAGGGAACCGGAATTCTCCGCGGCCCTCGCACCCACGTCGA
>CAZPZF010000129.1:0-9664 GCA_964590705.1 uncultured Spirochaetales bacterium
GTATTTGATGGCATCCAGAAGCCTGCCCACGGTTCCGGATACAGGCGCGCTGAATGTGCGTACTGCCAGGATCGGTGCTGTTTCCGTAAGGCCGTATCCTTCGAGCAGGGTGATTCCAGCCGCTTGGAAGAAAGAATCCACGTATCCAGGGAGGGCGCCTCCCCCGGAGATCCCCGCGTGAAAACGGCCGCCCAGCTTCTTTTTAATCTTCCCGAATACAAGGGCGCCTCCAAGGAGTTGTATCGGGGTGATCAGGAGGAGGGGAATGGCGCTGAGGAGGACGTCGAAGACTCTCGACCTCCCACCAAAATCGGGAAGCCTTCCGAAGAACATGTTCCGCAGGTGCGAATAGCTCTCGCCGATGCCTACGAAGAAGAGAAACAGGGTCTTCTTGATCCCGCCCTCCTTGGCGATGTTCCGGTAGATCGCGCTTCTGACCCCCTCCCAGATCCGGGGAACAGATGCCATCCAGTGGGGTCTGACCTGGAGCATATCGGGAAGCATGATCGAGCCTACGGGTTTCGAATACGCGATGGCGGCTGCGTGGAGGATAATGATGTATTCCACGGCGCGCTCGAAGGAGTGCCATATGGGAAGAACACTGATGAAGACATGGCCTGGCTTGAGGGGGATCCGGTTCAGGATCCGATCGACCTGGAAGAGAAATGCGCGGTGGGTGAGGATGACTCCCTTTGGTTCGCCCGTCGTTCCCGACGTGTAAATGATCGTGGCCCAATCGTCAGTGTTCCCAGCGTCTATCGTTCTTTCGATTTCCTCGATCCTCTGACGGCTCATGCCGTGAGCCTCTCCAAAGACATCCGAGAATTTCATGATTTGGAACGGGTAGGATCGCAGCGGGTCGAGGGAAAACGAGTCGTCGAAGACGATCACCCGTTTGAGCGCCGGCAGTCTACTGACCTGGGAAACGATCTTCTCAAGCTGGTTCGCGTTTTCCGCGAAGCTCAGAGGGCAGTCCGCGTGTCCAAGGATATAGCCGATTTCCTCCGAAGTTGAATCCGACCCTCGGGGAACGTCGATCGCCCCGATGGAGAGGAGGGCGAGATCCGTGATAAGCCACTCCTTCCGGTTGTCTGATATGATGCCGATATGGTCACCGCGCGTGATGCCCAGATCGACGAGGACGGCGGCGAATCTGGTGACCATGCCGTAGAGTTCCGCGTACGTGATGGTCTTGAAGACCGACTCGCCGTTTTTCGAGAGGAGGGCAGGGTTTTCCGGATAGCGGGTACAGATCTCCCGGAACCGTTTGGGTATCGTGTCCTGTGCTTGTGCCATAGCTTCCTCCTGAATTGGTTGGGCGTTATTATATACGATCGTTTTTATTTCCTCTCTGTCGGCGGCTTTTTTCTGATCCATTGAAGGCATTTTTCACTTACGGATTCCGAATACCTTCTCAAACAATGAACTTCTCTTCTAAATTCATCTTGAGTGAAACGCAACGGTCCTCTTCGAGGAGAGAGCGATTGTTTTTACTCGTGCCCTAAGTGGAAAGCTTCTCAGGCGGGAATCCGGCCCGCTCCGCATGGGTTTGGTTGATTCCTCGCATGCTCTCGTGGACCCTGCGAGGGATGAGGCAGTGATGGGAGAAGCGGTAGACGGCCATCCGTTTTCGCGTAGTAGTCGATGCGGTACACGTGAACCTCTGGACAGTTCCAAAGGCGTCGGTATAATGGTGTCCGTAGCGCTGGCACCACGAACCGCCGGGGGGATGATGGAAATTGACACACGGTGGGTTCGGACAGTGCGGTATGTACATGGCTTTATTCCTTATATGCTGTTCTCATACAAGGAATACTGCTTTTTCTCGGTCCTGCTTCATCGCCAATACGCTTTGGGGAGAGGTTGCACCATGAAACGGGTAGCGGTTCTTTTTGCGGACGGCTTCGAGGAGATCGAGGCGATAACCCCTGTGGATCTGTTGCGAAGGGCAGGTGTCGAGACCCTGAGCGCAGGAATAGGAAAGAAGGTTGTGACCGGAGCGCACGGCATCGTGATTACTGCTGACGTTTCGATCGACGAACTGAAGGGCGGGTTCGACGGGGTAGTCATCCCTGGCGGCATGCCGGGCGCAGAGAACATCGCCAGGTCGGTGGCCGCGTCCGCGCTGATCGCGCAGATTTGGAAAGCGGGGGGGCTTGTCGCGGCCATCTGCGCCGCTCCGGCTGTCGTGCTCGGCCCGCTTGGAATCGTTTCCGGAAAGAAGGCGGTCTGTTATCCGGGATTTGAGGACCGGCTGATAGGGGCGATCCACAACGACGAACCCGTTGTCAGGGACGGCCCGCTCATCACCGGTCAGGGGCCTGGCACGGCATTCGCTTTTACACTCTGCATTATCGAGTATCTCGTCGGTGCTCAGACAGCGGAGAAGATTAGAATAGGGACACGGCATCTGAAATAATACGTGTTTTTTTGCACATTCAGTCAGGAAGAGGAAAGCACGGCCGGGAAAACCTTGTAGAGAGGAGCGATGTATCGCTCAAATATGGTTTCCCGATTCTCCGGGATCTGTCCATCAGCGTTTCTTTTCCAGATACTCCGGCGCGCGCCTGCCGCGGCACTCGCTCTGTGCGCGGTTTCGGCAGTCTGGGGCATAAGTTCATCATACGATCTTTTCCTCGACCAAACAGGACTCACCCGCCATACGGCGATCTTGTCCTATCCCTCGGGAAGTTTCTTCGTCCGCGAGGAGAACCGGAACGGCGTTCACAGCGGTTTCGGCTGGGGTCTGTCCGCTGGCTCCATTTCAGCCGGCGCCATTTCCCCGGATGGGATCCTCCGGGATATCGATACTCCCCTCTCGGGCGGGATCGACGCGTTCAGTAAGAGGGGAGAAACCCGATACCGGACGTACCGGTCCGCGTCGGCTCAAAAGGGCGTGGGAATCGCCGTCAACCCCGGGGTCTTTCCGGCCGGCGTCTTCCTCCTCCTCACGGAGGAGAGGGTGAAAAGCGGCATCTTCGCGGCTTGTTCGCCCCTCGCGGGAATGGATGCCTCTGTCTGCCTCAGGGTTTCGCTGCCGCACGACTCGCTTCTTGGAATCCCGGAACTCTCGGATGCCGGTGGCGAGGATCTCGCGGGTGATTCCTGGCTCCTGAAGAAGCCGGCCGAATACGGCGGAGGCGTCTATCATGGAGTCGGGGGGATCGGAATCAGCGCCGAGCCCTGGCATTGCGAGTTCAGCTGCGGGTTTTCAGCTGCCGAAGGCTTGCTTCCCTCGTTCTTTGTCAGGGGCTGCGCGGGCCTCACGGGGAGGGCGGGCTTTCTCACGGCCGGGGCTGCATGGGCTGGAGAGGAATACCGGAATGGAAGCGGTGAGGTGATCTCGGATTCGGCAAAGCTCCTGCTCTCGTGCGGCGGAGTCCTGTTCGCTTCGTGTTCCTGGCGGCTTTCGGGTAACGCGGTACTCGATCGGCCGAGCCTCCTCCCGTGGGAATCCAGGACAGTGTCATGGAAAGCCTCTTGCTCTTTTCGTTTTCCCCTTCGATCCTGGTGTTTCCTGACCGAAGGAGCGGTGACTGGCGGGGCGCAATGGCGGGGTTCTCCGACGGAATCGATGACGCTCGTGCCCGAGTCTGTCCGCGCGACTCTCATGGTCGACGCCCCTGGTTCTTGGCCTGACGCCGAATGGGAAACGGAGCTGACAGAAGGAGCCGTTCGTCATTCCCTCCTTCTCTCGGCTGCCGGCAAGGGAGCCTTGGCCGGCTGGCTTCTCAGGGGAGGGATCAGGGATTTGGATCATCCGGATCTATCGGGAAAGGTGAGGGTGGCCATCCCGCTCTCGGGCTGTTCCCTCAGGATATCCGTCGGCACCGACGGCTGGACCGCGGCGCGCGGCATCGGCGAGACCTTCCCCGACTGGCTTGCGTGGTCCTTCTCCTGTTCGACGGATCGGGTTCCGTTAGAGATGGAGGAAATACCGCGCGGTCTCGAAGTAGATTGTCAGTCCGGCGACGTCGATCAGGGTGGCCATGAGCGGTGATGACATGACCGTCGGATCCATTCCTGCCCGGTGGATGAGGAGAGGCGCGAGAGCGCCGATGATCGTTGAGAACATGACCACCAGGGAAAGGGCGAAGCCGATCGTGGCCGCCTCGACGAGGGTGATTCCCGGGGGGAGGAGGAAGCTTCGGAGGATGATGACGAAACCGGTTCCCAATCCCATGACGAGTCCGACGAAGATCTCCTTGAGCACGATCCGTAGGATGTCCTTGAAACGGATCTCCCCTGTCGCGAGACCCCGGATCATGAGGGTTGACGACTGCCCGCCCGCGTTCCCCCCGGTCTGCGTGATGACTGGAAGGAACATGAAGAGGAAAGCCGCTCCGAGGATCAGGCCTTCGTAATGGTGGAGGACATTGGTGGTGATCGTCCCGACCAGAAAGAGGATGATGAGCCATGGGATCCGATTGCGGACCAGCTTGAATACGGATACCGAAAGATATGGTTCCGTGCTTCCCGCCATGGCTCCCATCTTATAGACATCCTCCGTCTGTTCGTCCCTGATGACCTCCATGACGTCATCAACGGTGATGATTCCCAGAAGGCGGTTGTAGCTGTCCGTGACCGGAATGGCGAGGAATCCGTATGTTTCCAAGATCCGAGCGACCTCCTCCTGGTCCATGTCCTCCTTCACCGATATCACCTCTCCCTCCATGATTTCCGAGATCTTAGCGTCGTCGGGCGCTGAGAGGAGATCGCGGAGGGAGACAACGCCCTTCAGTCTCTTGAGGTTGTCGAGGATGTACGTGTAGTAGATGGTCTCCACGTCCACTGCACTCTTGCGGATAAAATGTATCGCCTGAGCCACGGTGATGGAGGAGCTGATCGCCAGGTACCTCGGGGTCATGAGCCCGGCCGCGTCGTCCTCGTCGAACCGGAGGAGGAACAGGGTTTCTTTTTTCACGTCTTCGGGCAGCGATTCCCACACCTGTTTTCTGATCTGCGGAGAGGTGGCCTGGATGAAATCGGCGATGTCGTCGGGTTCCATCTGCGAGAGGATGAACCGGGTGTTGTCGACCGAGAGGGTTTCAAGGAGCTGAATCTGCTCTTGAAAAGAGAGCGAATCGTAGAGATCGAGCTTGGTTTCCTGATCCAGGGCGAGGAAGATTCCCGCCTTCTCTTCCTTGGTGAAGTCCTCTCATCCTTCGACGAGGTCGGAAAAATGCATGGACGAAAGGTAGGCCCCGATCTCCTCCCTGTTGAGAAGGTCAATCTCCTTGATGTTCCGGTGCTTCCCGCTCATTGTCCCTCCCACTGCCCGACAAAGAGTATCTCGGGTTCAAGCAGAAAACCGCGTTTTATCCGAACCACCTCCTGCACGTGAAGGACAAGGTCGCGCATCTCTTTCGCTGTCGCGGTTCCCGTGTTGATGAAGATGTTCGCATGGTATGGGGCCACCTGCGCTCCGCCGATCCGGAAACCCCGAAGCCCGAGCGAGTCGATGATCTTCCCGGTGGGTTCCCCGAAATCCCGGCAGTTCTTGAATACCGATCCTGCGCACGGCGCGGTGAAATGTCCCTTTTCCCTGCGGTCGCGCAGGTTCCTCTCCATCTCTTCCCTCACGGCGCCGCGATCCCCGGGGTGTAGTTCGAAAGAGGCCTCCAGGATGATCGCGTCGGCACCCTGATACGGGCTTCTTTTGTAATCGAACAGCTCCCTGCGGATCTTCTCCGTCCTCATCGTTCCGGTCATATCCATGGTTTTCACGGACGATACCCTGTCGCTCATGGAAACCCCGTAACAGCGTGCGTTCATCCATACGGACCCGCCGACTGTACCTGGCATGCCGTATACGAACTCCATGCCAGTGAGTCCTCGGTCTAGAGCGAACTCGGCGACGTGGTTCATCGAGGCTCCCGCGCAGGCTGTCACCGTGTTTCCCTCGGAGGAGATTCGGTTTAACGCCGTCATATCTATCGTCAACCCCCTGATTCCAAGATCGGAAACAAGGATATTGGCTCCTCCGCCGATCACGCAGATGGGGAGAGACTCCTCCTTCGCAAAGGAAAGGAGGGACGCGAGTCCGGAAAGCGAGCCGGGACGGGCGAAGAGATCCGCCTTTCCCCCGATCCCGAAGGTCGTATGAGGAGCCATCGGTTCGTCGAATCCGAGATATCCCTCGATATTGATTTTTTCAAGCCTATCCCGTAGAGTATCCACATCTCCATTTTACAGGAAAGCGGGATCATATACCATACGACCCATGAGATCCAAGGAGGAACCGCGGTGGCCCTGTTTCTGTACAATACGTTGGGAAGGAAGCTCCAGGAATTCCGCCCCCTGAGCGAAGGGAAGGTCGGAATGTACGCCTGCGGTCCCACGGTATACAACTACGCGCATATAGGGAATCTCCGTATGTATATCTCCGAGGACACCCTCAGGAGGACGCTCGAATTCCTCGGCTACCGCGTCAATCACGTGATGAACATCACGGACGTCGGACACCTCACGGACGACGCGGACGGCGGAGAGGACAAGATGGTCAAGAGTTCCCGTGAGACGGGAATGACCGTGTGGGATATCGCCAAGCACTATACGGACGCCTTTTTCTCTGACCTGGAGCGTCTGAACATCCTTCCCCCGACTGTATCCTGCCGGGCTACGGACCACATCCCGGAGATGATCGCGCTCATCAGGCGGCTTGAGGAACGGGGATACACCTATTTCTCGGGCGGAAACGTATATTTTGACATTTCGAAGTTTCCCACATATGGCGAACTCGCGTGCCTCGACCTCGAGAGCCTTCGTGTAGGGGCGCGTATTGATGTCGATGTGAACAAACGCAATCCCTACGACTTTGTCCTCTGGTTCACCAGATCCAAATTCGAGCATCAGGCGATGCTGTGGGATTCCCCGTGGGGAACGGGTTATCCGGGTTGGCATGTTGAATGCAGCGCTATGAGCATGAAGTACCTCGGCGAGCAGTTCGACATCCATTGCGGCGGTATCGACCATATACCGATCCACCACACGAACGAAATCGCCCAGTCCGAGGCCGCCACGGGGAAACGGTGGGTTAATTTCTGGATCCACGGCGAGTTCCTCCTCATGGACAAGGGGAAGATGGCGAAATCCGCGGGAGGTTTCCTCACCCTCTCCTCGCTGATCGAGAAGGGGTACGACCCTCTCGATTACCGGTACTTCTGTCTCGGAGGGCATTATCGAAGTCAGCTCCAGTTCTCATTCGACTCGCTGAATGGAGCAAAGGCGGCCCGCGCAGGGCTCGTAGAGCGGCTCCGGGAACTTTCCTCCTCGTCGGCGGACGGCTCCATCGTGGATCTCCACGCGCTCGAGCGTATGCGTTCATTCACCGAAGCTCTGCAACAGGATGTGAACATGCCGAAAGCGCTTTCCGAACTGTGGGGCCTTGTCAAGGACAAGAGCATTTCTGCAGGTCAGCGGCTCGCCGCCGTTTTCGCGATGGATCGGGTCTTGGGACTCGACCTTCAGAGACTCGCCGGAGAGAAGGATATCCCTCTGGAAGGGGATTCAGAGGTCGTCAAGCTGGTTAGGGAACGGGAAGAGGCCAGAAAACGGAAGGATTTTGCCAGAGCGGACGAGATCAGGGAAACCCTTGATAGGATGGGTATATCCATCAAGGACACCCCCGAAGGAACCCGATGGAAGAGGCTTTCATGAGAGAGAACGGCTCACGAAACCGATTACTCGTGGACACAGCCGCTTTCCAAGAATACCGCGTAACAATTCAGAATCAGAGTTGTTTACCGTGATGTTGGGTGAGAAGAGCGTTTCCTTTGAGACAGTCTATCGGGCTACATACTCTCTCCTTATCAAGATCGCCTATCACATCACCAACGACATGGAGGCGAGCGAGGATCTTTGTCAGGAAGCGTACATAAGATACTTCAATAGAAAAGAACCGATCCCTTCCGCTGATGAGGCAAAATACTGGTTGATCCGAGTCGTGAAAAACCTTTGCTACAATCATACCAAGAGGAAGGGACGCGAGTACAAAGCGTATGGGAAATACGGAAGGGAAGCCAAAACCGTTGAACAATCGAGCGAGATCGACCTATTGAAGAAGGAGACGAGCGAAATCGTCAGGAACGCTCTATTCACCCTTCCCTTTACCCTCCGAATCGTACTCATCCTCCGCGAATATGGAGGATTGAGCTACAGGGAAATAGGATCCATACTTCGCATAACCGAGGGAAACGTGAAGGTTCGAGTTTTCAGGGCAAGAGAACAACTCGCCAAAAAGCTCAAGGAGGATGAGGTCCATGTGTCCTGATAGATCGCTGCTGTCCGCCTTTTTCGACGGAGAACTGGACCAGGTCTGGAACGACCGGATTCTCGCGCATCTCGAAACATGTGAATCCTGCCGGTCCGTCGTAGACGGATACCGCTTCCTGGGAGAAGCCCTCAAGTCCGAGGGAGACGGGATCCACAGCGGAAGGATGGAAGAGATCTTCAACGCCGTGGTGAGTTCCTGCGGGGCAAAAGAGCGGGTCTGGAACCGTAGAATCACAATTCCCGCGCCCATCGCGCTCGCGGCCGCGGCTTTATGTATGCTTCTCGGCGGCGCTTTCGTATCCATCGCCATGAACACCAGAAGCCATTTCGCTCCCCTGTACGAGATATCCTCAAGCGGAAGCCATCGCTCCTACGAGGCGGGGGAGCTCACCCCCTTCGATGATTTTTCATTGACGGAGATGGACACCGATCTCGTCATCTCTCTTCCGGAGATGCCCGGCTATTCCATCGCCGGAGAACCGAGGTTCTTTCTGGCGACCGAATACAGGAGAAGGCGCTAGTGAGAAGGGGTCTCATCCTGCTCTTCACCCTTTCTATCCTCGCCCTCCCGGCCTTCGCACAGAAGGAAACATCACCCGTCGTGTCCGAAAACGCCATTCTAGTCGATCTTGTAGTCAGACTGTTCAGCGGTGACACAGAGTCCGTTCTTTGGAATACGGAAAGCTCCAAGCTGACCGTGTCGGGAAAGGCGATCCGTGTGAAGATCTCAGGAACCGATATCATTATCGTTACCAACCTCACTCCTTACAGGAAGGATGTGAACACTTTCATCCTCCTCGCGCATGCGGAGGTGTGGCTCAAGGATCCTACCAAGGAAGCGGTCAGCTATTACTCCACGTTCAAAACTCTCGAGGTTCCCGCAGGAGAAACGGTGCTTTTCTTTCCTCTCGGAGTCACAAAGGAAAAAGACCCTTCTTTGTTCATGATCCAAATCGAAATCGGAATAAAACCGTATATCAATGGTCCAGGAAAATCCAGTGAGTGATCATGGCAACAAGGAACCGGGCAAGGAAGAAATGCTCCCGCTCCGCGTGCCATCGCCTTTATCTTCACTTCCCGCATCGCCGCGCGGCCTCAGGTCATCGAATCCATCGCTCCTGAAATCGGACTTCCCGGAAACGTCATGATCATCAAGGGACATTTCTTTGGCGATCAAAGAAACGGGGGAGGAGTGACGATCGCCGGTACGAGGCCGGTTTCCTCTTCCTACATCGAGTGGACCGACGATCGGATCAATGTCAGGATACCCGACGAGGCGGGTTCTGGAATGGTCTACGTGACGACGAAGGCGGGGAGAAGCAAGGGCATCCTGTTCACGAATAGGGCCCACATCCCCGTTATCCTCTCCCAGGTCAGAGAGCCCGGGCAG
>CAZPZF010000130.1:0-9611 GCA_964590705.1 uncultured Spirochaetales bacterium
TTGTGCTCTTCGCCCTTATCTTCCTCATATCCGTTATCGCGACCCCCCCTGGAATAAAAAAAAGCCCCGGTTTTCCCGGGGCTTGGTACGTGTTCGTAAAGCGATCAGAAGGCGAAGGTGTGCATCAGGGTTACGCTGAAGCCGACAGTGTCGCCGAGGGTGACAACCACGTAGGGATCGAAGGTGTAGTTGCCCACATAGGCGTTGAAGTAGCAGAAGATGTACATAGGATCGTTGTAGGCGAAGCCCACTAACACATCCCAGGTATCCTTGGCATAGGTAACACCGAAGTCGTCGATAATGGAGCCGCCGAAGGTCATGGCGAAGTCATTGGAAATCGTGAGCCCGAGGTCAGCGAGGCTGTAGGAAAGGGCGGCACCAAGGCCCATGTCGGTTCCGTCGCTTTCAAACTTGACGGACGCGCTGAGGTTCTCAACCGCGTTCACGGAAACGGTGGCCGCGTAGGAAACGGCGCTACCAAGTCCGAGGTAGCCGTAAACGGTCAGGAGATCGGGAAGGTTGTACTTGACACCGAACTTCATGCCATTGACAACATCGGTGGCCGTGGGGGTTGTGGCGCCCTTGAGAGCGAAGGGAGCCAGGACTCCGATTTCGAGATCTTTGATCGGGGTGATGGTGAGAACCGCGCTGTCCTTGCCGCCGAACACGATGTTGTCCCAAACGCCCTGGGCGAGGGGTCCGCAGTAGAGGATGTTCTCAGTGAGGGCGGACCAGGCACCGTACGCGAACGGAACGCCTTTTCCTGCGGTAACCTTGACCATGCCGTTGAGAATGGACACATAGCCATAGGCGTAGGGAAGGACGTCCCAAGCGGAATCCACAGTGCCGTCGTTGTGGTACTGCAGGCGGGCCTTGACTCCGTAACCGCCATCGGCATAGGCCATGTTCAGTCTGAACCGATACCGGCCGGCATACAGGCTGTCGGGGGACTCATAGTTCTGCCATACGTACATCGCACCGCTTAGCTTCACAGCGGGAGCAGCGTCTGCAGCGAATACGCTGAAAACACCGGCGACGAGCAGAAGTGCAAGAACGAGAGCTAGTTTTTTCATACGTTCACTTCCTCCTTGAAGATAAGGGATTCAGGCCGACGACCCGAAGGGATTCCCTTTTTCGTATAATCCTTTGGTAGTATAGCAACCGCATTTTTCCCTGTCAAGAAAAAATGCTGGACGGCCGCCGCCCTGCCGCAGGATTACCGTTTACACTCGGGGGTATTCTACGTGATATCAATGAGAAGATCCATGTTTTTTCGTGAGCGGATGACTAGTATTTCATGAAGAATCCATCAAGCGGGTGGAACAAGCTCTCAAAAAACGGATGCTTTGTTCTTTCCGGAGACACGGAAGCGATTCCGGCGCGGTGTCTCACGGTCCCCGGCCGGAACAGAGCCCATTACGGGCCGTGAACAGAGCGGCCTGTACCCTGTCCCGGAAACCGAGGGTGTCGAGGATCCCCGAAACGTAGTTTTTCACCGTTCCCTCCGAGAGCGAAAGCTCCCGGGAGATCTCCTGGTTCGTGAAACCCCTGCCCACGAGCGCGAGGACCTCCTTCTCGCGCGGGGAAAGACCTCTCCAACACTCGAGGGCAAAACAGTCGTCATCGGACGTCCTATCCCCCCGATCCGGAATCTCCGCCGAAAGCCTGCCGAGAAGCTTACCCATGACCTCCCGGTTCGCCTGGAACACCCCCCGATGGACCTGCCGGACGGCACGGACCAGATCCTCCACGGGGAGATCCTTGAGAAGATAGCCGACGGCCCCGGCCCGCAGGGCTTTCAGAACATACTCCTCGTCGTTGAAGGTCGTGAGCATCACGACCCACGAAGCGCTCCCCTCGGCGACGATCCTCTCGGCGGCCGCGATCCCGTCCAAAACCGGCATCCGGATATCCAGGAGAGCGACATCAGGCCGGAGGATCCGGCACAGCTCCACGGCCTCGGATCCGTTTTCCGCGGTGCCGGCGACGGCGATCCCCTCCTGGAGGGAGAGGAGAGACGCGATCCCCTCCCTGACGAGCCGCTGGTCGTCCGCGACGAGGCATCTAATCGTCTCCATCGGTGCTCCTCCTCGGCGCGAGCCGGTCCCGTTCGGACTGGCCATGGGTCAGCGGTTCGCTCTCGGGTAGGCCGCGATTGGGTTGATCGCGGTCCGACCTCCCGACCGAGAGCACGGGATCCCTGGGCAGCTCTGCCCGGAGCGAGGTTCCGCGCCCGGGGGCGGAATCGATCGTGAGTCTGCCGCGGACCAGGCGAATGCGGTCTTCGAGGCCGATGAGACCGTAATGGCCCCCGTTCGGGCCTGCGCCGGGACCAGGGCGCATGACAGCGGCAGGATCGAAGCCCACGCCGTCGTCCCTGATCTCGGCCTTTCCCGTTTCCGCGCCCAGATCGAGGGAGAGGAAGATGCGCCCTGCCCCGGCGTGTTTCAGCGCGTTGGTGATCCCCTCCTGGAAGAACCGGAAAAAGGCGAACAGGACCGCCTTGTTGTACGCCTCGCCGCTGCCCGTCAGGCTGACCGATATCTCCGGGCCACCTTCGCCTTTCAGACGGGCCGCCATTTTACGGATCTCCTCAAAGAGGTCGATGCCGTCGCGGTTGAGCGCCTCCACCACGGACCGGACTTCGCCCATTCCCTCGTGAACGCAGTTTCTGGCCTCCTCCAGCGCTCGCCGCGCCTCCGCCGGATCCCGCTCGAAAAAGGCGGCCGCCTTGCTGAGCTGGATCGCGGCCGCGGTCAGGTTGTGGCCTAGGCTGTCGTGGATGTCACGCGAGAGGCGGGCCCTCTCCTCCAGCGCGACTACGTGGGCTACCTTGTCCGCATACTCGCGGAGCCTGCCCTGGGTCTCCTGGAGGCTCTCGGTGAGCTCCTGGTTGGCCTTCCAGCTCTCCTTGCCTCTACGCCAGAAGAAAGCGAACAGGAGGAGAAGGGCGACGTCGAAGAGGCGGTACACGAGGAGGACATAGTCGCTCTCCCCCAATCCTCCCCATCCCCGAATGTGCTCGAGGTTGAGGAGGAACTGGAGAACGGCGGGAAGCGCCGCGGTCACCGGCGCCAGTCTCGGGGGAAATGCGAGGAAAAGGTAGAATCCAAAGATCGGAACAAGGCTCGGCGCGACGAACCGCGCGGAATCCGGATACAGGGCGAAGAGCAGGGCCCAGGGCGCGATCCTGACGAGGAGGAGGACGCGCTGACGGGGAAGCCTCTCCCACGCGTAGTTGTCCCGGAAGAACTCGAAGATCTCGACCGCGAAATTGAGCAGGACGGCGAAGGCCTGGATATAGAAGCGGCTCGGGGGCCCGTGGTTTAGCGGGGATCGGGGGGCCGGCTGGACGGGACCGACCATGGGCGTGAGGCGGATGGGGGAGAAGTAGAAGAGGATGACCAGCAGGAGCCGCAGATAGTCCCTGTTCCTTTCCCGGTGTTTCATGATCCTACTATATGCGGGTGTCAGCCGCGATGAAAGTACCCATGGTAACGGAGCGGACATGACCGGGGTCATACGCGTGCATGCCCACCCGTACTTTTCCATTTCGCCGTTTGTCTGTATCGTTGTACCAGAAACCTGGTGGATGGGGAGGTCTCATGAAGGTGCGTCTGATTATCGCGCTTCTCTCCTGCTGTGCCGTTTCCGCGCAGATGTGGATGTGGGCGGAAGAGGAGGTCCTGGTACTGGACTCCGCCCGATGCGTGGAACTCGCCCTGTCGGGGAACGCGGGGATGAAGCTGGCTCGCGTTTCTCTCCAGGCCGCGCAGCGGGAATTGGACGGGAGGAACTCGATCTTCATGCCGACCCTCGCCGCGTCAGCCGGGCTTTCCGGTTCGACGGACGTCTTCAGCGCGGAGGAGGCAGGCGGCGGAAGGTTTTCTTTGACAGGCGGGTTATCCGCCAGCCTTTCGCTCAATCCCGGTTTCGCGGCAAGTCTTCGGGCAACGGAAACGGCATACCGGATAGCCGCGGCCTCCTTCCGGGGGACCGAGGAGGAGACCCGCGCCGCCGTGGAAAGAGGCTTCGCACTGCTCCTCACGCTCGAGAAGAACCTCGAAATCCTCGAGGAAAACAAGAATCTGGCGCAGAAGCAGTACGAGCGGGTCCGGCGCGCCCAGTCGCTCGGCCTGGCGAGCGAGCTCGCGCTCCTACAGGCCCAGCTCAGCGTCGAGAAGGCGAGGCAGGACCTGGAAAGCTCAACGGCGGAGTACGAGGCGTCCAAACGATCCTTTGCCGTCACTCTTGGCCTCGACCCCGCCACGGAATACCGTCTTTCCGGAGAGATCGAGGTTAGGATCCTGGATGCCTCCGATCCTTCCCCGTACATCGCCATGCTCGAAAGCCATCCGGACATTGTCACGGCCCTTCTCAAGGTCGAATCCGCAGAACTGTCCCTCCTCGAGGCGCGGGGCACTCTACGCGGTCCGAAACTGAGCGCCTCCGCCCAGTACAACCTCGCCGAGGCGGCGGCCGCGGGAGGATGGTCGTTTTCGGATACGGGCAGCCTCTCCTTCTCCGTCTCCGTTCCGCTGGACTCGTGGATCCCCGGCTCCTCTGGGGCCAACACGCTCGCCAAAGCGGTTGACGCGGTTGAAACAGCACGGATCAACCTGGATTCGACGCGCAGGCAGACCATTCTCGCCCTCCTCGACACGCTGGCCGACATCAAGGGGCAGGAGGCAACCATGCGTATCGCCGAGCTGCAGACCTCGATCGCACTCCGCTCCTACGAGCTGACCGAGGAGGGCTATAACAGGGGAACCGTGGAACAGCTGGACCTGGAAGACGCGCGTCAGGAGCTCCTGGAGGCTCGGCAGAACCTCCTCTCGACTCGGTACGCCTATCTCTCCGCGCTCATCAGCCTGCGGAGCCTGCTTTCCGCGGACTCACTCAGCGAACTCTATGAAGGACAAACCAAATGACTGCACGGAAAAAGAAAATAGCGGGGAGCGTCATCCTCGCGGTCGTCATACTCCTCGTCGCGGGCCTTGCCGCGTACATGGTTCTCGGCGCCAAGAGCGCCCAGGGGAATTCGGGACCCGGTGGGCCGGGCGTGCCTGCCGGCGGCCAGGGCCCGGCCGCGGAATCGGGCCCGCCCACTAGAGCGAGCGCGGGCGGCGGCGCAGCGCCCAGCGGCGGCATGGCCGCCGGCAGAACAGCAGGCAGCCCGAACGGCTTCCCGTTCGGGAGCGCCTCCTCCGAGCCAACGGTCCTGGCGGTCAGGGGATGGACGGTCGAGCGCGGCACGGTGGCCGAGTACATCCGGATCAACGGCGACGTGGTCCCGCGGACAAAGGTCAGCGTCTATCCGGATACCGCGGGAAGGCTGATATCGATCTCCGTGAAAGTAGGCGACTCCGTGACGAAGGGGAGCGTCATCGCGTCCATCGACCCGAGCAGACCGGGAGAGAACTACGCCCCGAGCCCCGTCTTCGCCTCGGTATCCGGAACGGTCATATCGCTGCCCGTCGAGCCGGGCGAACGCGTCACAAGCTCAACCGCGGTGGTCATTCTTGGTGACCTCTCCAGGCTGCGCATCGAAACCGCGGTGCCGGAACGGTATGTCGGGAGCGTAAGACCGGGACTTCCCGGTATCCTCTCGTTCGAGCCGTATCCCGGCGAGACCTTCGCCGGACACGTTACGGAGATCAGCCCGGTGCTCGACAGCGCGACGAGGACCAATCCGATCGCGCTCGAGCTGAATGCCCCGGACGCGAAGATCAAGGCCGGAATGTTCGCCACGATACGGCTGATCATCAGGGAGCGCCGGAACGTCATCCGCGTACCGCGGGAGGCGATCATCACCGCGGACGACAGCGTCTCGGTCTTCGTGGTCGAGAACGGCGGCACCGCGCGCAGGAAGGCCATCACGATCGGCCTCCAGGGGGAGGAGATGGCGGAGGTGACGGCCGGGCTTGAAGAGGGCGATATCGTGGTAACCCAGGGACAAACCCTCCTGAGCGACGGAAGCCTGGTCCGGGTCGTGGAGCAATGACATGAGCATAGCCACTCTGTCAATCAGGAAACCGGTGACGATCCTCATGATCTACGCCCTCGTGATCGCGGTCACGGCCGCGCTCATCCCATCGCTGGGGATAGACATGTTCCCGGAGACGGAGATGCCCTTTCTCCACGTCAGCACGACCTTTGCCGGAGCGAACCCCGAGGACGTGGAAAAGAACGTCACCATCCCCATCGAGCAGAGCCTCTCCTCGATCGAGGGCCTGCGGAACATCTCGTCCACATCCTCCGAAGGACGCAGCAGCATCACCCTCGAGTTCGGGTACGATGTGGACCTGGACGACGTGAAAGCCGATATCGAGTCTCAGCTGAACGCCATGAGGGATTCCCTGCCCGATGACGCGGAGACTCCCGTCGTTCGTAGCTTCGACATGTCCCAGATGCCCATCATGCGCCTCGTGATCCGGGGAGACCGCGGCGCCACCGAACTGAAATCCATCGCCGAGGAGATCCTGCAGCCCAGGCTCGAGAGGATCCCCGGCGTCGCGTCGGCCGAAGTGACCGGAGGGAAGGACAGGATCGTCAAAATTGAAGTCTCTCTCAACCGGCTCGAGGCGTACGGGATAGAGCTTTCAACAGTCGTGAGCGTACTCGCCTCCCAGAACCTCCTCCTGAGTGCCGGCTATCTGGAGCGAGGCGGGACGGAATTCCAGGTCAGGACCGACGAGAAGCTCGGGTCCCTCGAGGAGATCCGGAGGATCGTCGTGACCACGGCGGCGGGTTCGGATACCGCCGCGTCGGGAACGAAACGCGTCACGGCGGTCAGGCTCGAGGACATCGCCTCCGTCTCGCTGGGCTACGACGATTCCGGTTCAGAGGTCTACATCAACGGTACTCCCGGTATCTACATCCAGATCCAGAACGAGTCGGACAGCAACTCGGTCCGGGTCGCCCGGGCCGTTAAGAGCGCCCTCGCCGAGCTGAACGACGAGATCCCGGAGGGAATCACGGTGGAGGTCCTCTCGGACGATACGACCATGATCGAGTCGACCCTCAACATGGTCTACCGGAGCGCCTGGCAGGGGGCTATCCTCGCCATGCTCATCCTCTTCCTGTTCCTCCGGAACATCAAGAGCACGCTCATCGTCGGGTTGTCCATCCCCATCAGCATCTGCATCACCCTCTCCTGCATGGCGTACCTCGATCTCACCCTGAACATGATGACCCTTACGGGCCTCATCCTGGGCCTCGGTATGACCGTGGACGGCGCCATCGTCATCCTGGACAACATACACAGGTACCGGGAACGGGGCGCGAAGCCCGATGTAGCAGCGGTGCTGGGGAGCCAGGAGATGATCACCGCGATCACCGCGTCCACGCTCACCACCCTCTGTGTCTTCGTCCCCGTCCTCATCTTCGGCGACGACCTCGAGATGATGGGTCAGATGTTCCGCGAACTCGTTCTGACCGTCATCATCTCCCTCACCGCCTCCCTCTTCGTGGCCATGACCCTGGTTCCCGTTCTCACCGGCCCCATCCTCAAGATGCAGACCCGGATTCAGAAGCCCCTGCGGATCGGTTTTCTCCGGAAGATCGACGATTTGATGGAACGGGCTTTCGCCCGGCTCGAGCGCGGCTACGCGAAGGGGATCTCCTTCTGCCTGGACAACCGGGTCCTCGTGGTCGTCCTCGTGCTCGCCCTTCTCGCCCTCTCCGGCATCCAGTTCTCCAGGCTCGGGTTCAACCTCTTCGTGCGCAGCAACGCGGACGACACCGTCTCCGTCTCCCTCACCATGCCCCTGGGAACGCCAAAAGCGCGCACGCGAGAGGTCCTCGAGCGCTACCAGGAAATCATCAAGGAGACGGTGAAAGACTACCGAACCATCACGCTTCAGGTGGGAAGCGGAGGCATGGGCGGCGAATCCTCGACCAGCAACGCAGGCTCCATACGGATCGCCCTGCCGCCCGTGGGGGAACAGACGGAAAACCCGGCCAGGATCATCGCGAAGCTTCGGCCCCTCTTCTCGGACGTTCCCGGCGCGCAGGTCACCTTCTCCGCCGGGAGGAGGATGGGAGACTCCTCGGCCGTGGACGTTATCATCGAGACCGACGACATGGACAGCGGTCTGCGGACGGCCGAAAAGGTGAGAAGTGTTCTCGCGGAGCAGCTGCCGCAGGTCATTGATCCCGAGATCAGCCTCTCCGCGGGAAGCCCGGATCTCCGGGTGAGGATAGACCGAGCACGCGCCTATGCCCTCGGCGTGAGTATGTCGAAGATAGCCTCCGCGGTGCGTACGGCCCTTTACGGAAGCACGGCCACAACCTATACGGGAGAGGGGGACGAGATCGACGTGGTGGTCTCCCTCAAGGAGGAGGACCGGGCCACGGCAGCGGATCTCTATGCCTTGTTCGTGACCAACAACGCGGGGACCAAGATCCCCCTAGCGAACGTAGCGACCCTCGTGGAGGGGAACGCGCCCTCCAAAATCACCAGGGAAGACGAGGCGAGGGTCATCCACGTGACCGGTGACCTCGCGGCAGATGTGGCCGTCACCGACATGCAGGGGCTGGTCCAGCAGGTGATCACGGCCAACGTGGTCCCCGAAGAGGGGGTTACGATCTCCTTCGGCGGCGAGTCTCAGGAGATGTCCGACATGCTGAACACCCTGATCCTCATCGCCCTGTTCGCCGTCTTCCTGGTGTTCGCGGTCATGGCGAGCCAGTTCGAGTCCTTGGTGGATCCATTCATCATCTTCTTCTCGATCCCCCTCATCGTCATCGGGGTCGTGCTCATCTACACGATCTGGAACGAGCCATTCAGCCTCTTCTCCGCGGTCGGGCTGGTGGCCCTGGTCGGCGTGGTGGTGAACAACGGCATCGTCCTCGTCGACTACACGAACACCCTGCGAGCCAGAGGACGCTCCGTCCGGGAGGCCTGTGTCGAGGCTGGAGGCCACCGGCTGCGGGCGATCCTCATGACGACGCTCACCACGATCCTCAGCATGGTACCTCTAGCCTTCGGAAGCGGCGAGGCGACAGACCAGGTCCAGCCCATCGCCAAGACCATGGTCGGGGGTCTCGCCGTAAGCTCCATCATGACCCTGTTTGTCACACCGGTTGTCTATTCCCTGTTGAATTCCGGGAGGGAGCGCCGCAGGCTCCGCAGAACCGAAAAGATGGAGAAACGGAGAAAGTCCCTGCTTGCAGCAAGCGGGCTGCCCGCGGAAGGTCCCGCGGCCGCCCTGGCCGGACCGGAAGGAGGCGCGTAACGATGGAAACGGACATGGTCAAGATCGAGGTGATCGCCAATCATTCGGTAGAAGCTGAGATCCTCTCCGTCTTCGATACCCTCCTTCCCGGCCTGGGGTACACCTATATTCCCTATACCCTTGGAAAGGGCAGAAGCGGGATCAGGAGGGGGGACGCGGTTTGGCCCGAATCCAACTTTTACCTTTTCTCCTTCTGCGCGCCCCGCGAGGCGGAAGCGCTCCAGACGGCCATCGAGGAAGTCAAGAAGGATTTTCCGAAAGAAGGCATAAAGGTCTTCGTACATGTCTAGAAAACTGTTCCGAAGATTGTAAAACCTGTGCCGGGGAGCTCGGGTGAGCTGGTCTGTCTGGAAGGGAACAGGATCCTGATCG
>CAZPZF010000131.1:0-9573 GCA_964590705.1 uncultured Spirochaetales bacterium
TTAGTGCCCCAAAGCTTATTGGCGATAAAGCAGGGCCGAGAAAAAGCTGTATTCCTTGTATGAGAACAACATATAAGGAGTGAAGCCATGTACATACCGCACTGTCCGAACCCAACATGCGTTAATTTTCATCATCCCCTCAGCGGTTCATGGTACCAGCGCTACGGCCACCATTATACCGACGCCTTTGGAGCTGTCCAGAGGTTCAAGTGTACCGCCTGCGGGAAGACCTTCTCGACCCAGACCTTTCACATCGACTACTACGCGAAAAAAGTGATCGACTACGAAATCCTCATCGAGCACCTGGTCACCTCATCCGGCGTTCTGGACCTGTGCAGGAAACTGGGGGTGAACGCGGGAAGCATCGAGAACCGCTTCGAACGTCTGTGCCGCTGCGTCCTGGCGATTCATTCCGCCCTTCTGTCCGTTCTTCCCCTGGAGGAGGATGTGGCCGCGGACGGACTTGAGTCCTTCTGTTTCTCCCAGTACTACCCCAACAACATCAACATCATCGCCGGCTCCCGGTCGGAGTTCATCTATTCTCTCGGTTTGAGCGTGCTACGCCGCAAGGGACGGATGACAGAGAGCCAGCGGAACAAACGCGAGTCCCTGGAGAAGAGGGGGAAAGCGGACCCCAAAGCAGTCGAGCGTTCCTTCTTCCATCTGTTCACCGACCTCACCCAACGCCTTGCCAGGAAAGCAGTTACCCGTAAGACGCTCTTCACCGACGAACACCCTGCCTACCCACGCGCCTTCAGCCGGATCCCCTCCTTCCCCCTCTTCTTCCTCCACCGCACCATACCATCGAAAGCTCCCCGGTCCTTCCTCAATCCCCTCTTCCCCGTCAACTACGTTGAGCGTCAAGTCCGAAAGGACAATTCCGACCATCTCCGCGAAACCGTCAAGTTCGCCAAATGCCCCAGCGCTCTCATGGCAAGGATGGCCGTCTACCGCTTCTACCATAACTGCCTCATACCACGCAGGGTCCACGAGAGCAGGCGAGGAAACAACGAAACCCATGCGGAGCGGGCGGGGCTCCCGCCCGAGAAGTTGTCCCTCCTCATTTCGAGTCACTGGATGCACCGCTGCTTTCTCCACAAACAGGACTTGGGTATCGAGGAGCGGACAACCTGGCTGTGCGGATGGCGCAATCCCGGCGTCCATTTCGGCCGCTACATCCCTAAGTACATCTCCCTCTGACCCTATGACCACCTATCCTACACGCCTGTTTTCTGCCCATAAGCTTTGGGGCACTAGTGAAGTTTTACAATCTGCGTTACACCGGCGGGAAGTTGCCGCCATCTCTTTTCATTAGTATATTTTCCCTCAACCAATCGGACAAGGAGCCTCGTATTATGGCGACTCATAAGTTTAAGACGGAAGTTTCCGAGCTTCTCAAGCTCATCATCCACTCCCTCTATTCACATAAGGAGATCTTCCTACGGGAACTGATTTCCAATTCTTCCGACGCGCTGGACAAACTGAAGTATCTCACCCTCACGGACGACGCCTACAAGAAGGTTTCGTTCGATCCACGGATTGACATCTCCTTCGACGACCGCGAAAAGAAAACCCTCACCATTTCCGATACGGGTATCGGAATGAACGAGGAGGAGCTGGCGAGCAATCTGGGAACCATCGCCAGGTCCGGAACCCGGAACTTCCTGGAGAAGATGAGCGGAGACAGCAGGAAGGATGTGAATCTGATCGGCCAGTTCGGTGTGGGTTTCTACTCCGCCTTTATGGTGGCTGACCGCGTTGACGTGATCAGCAGGAAAGCGGGTGAGGACGCGGCCTGGAAATGGTCCAGCGACGGAAAGGGCGGCTACGAGGTGACGCCGGCCGAGCGGGAGGGCTTCGGAACGACGGTGGTGCTCCATCTCAACGATGAAGGCAGGGAATACGCCAACCGCTGGCAGATCGAGTCAGTCGTGAAGAAATACTCCAACCATATCCCCTTTCCTATTTTCATCCACTACGACCAAGTGACACATGAGGGGGAAAAGGAGAGCAGGAAGGAGAAGCGTGAACGAAAGGTGGAACAGGTCAATTCCGCATCAGCGTTGTGGAGGAAGCCCAAATCGGAATTGAGTCCCGAGGACTACACGGAATTCTACAAGACCCTGACCGGGGACAGCGACGAGCCGCTCTTCCACCTCCATGTCAAGGCCGAGGGAACGCAGGAGTATGTGACCCTGTTCTACGTTCCCAAGCACGCTCCCTTCGATCTCTACCACGCTGACTACAGGCCGGGCGTAAAGCTCTACGTGAAGCGCGTCTTCATCACCGACGACGCCAAGGAACTCTTGCCCGTGTATCTCCGGTTCGTCCGGGGGATCATCGATTCCGAGGATCTTCCCCTCAACGTGAGCAGGGAGATCCTCCAGCAGAACCGGATCCTCCGAAGCATCACCGTAGCCTCCACAAAGAAGCTCCTGAGCGAGTTCAAGACAATAGCTGAGAACAACCCCGAGATGTACGCCGCGTTCTCGGCTGAATTCAATCGACCCTTGAATGAGTGGCTCTATTCCGCCTTCGAGAACCGGGATGCCCTCCTCGAGCTCGTCCGCTTCAAGAGCACCGCGGTCGAGGGATTCACCAGCCTCGCAGCCTACGTGGAACGGATGAAGGAGGGGCAGAAGGGGATCTACTACATCACCGGCAGCAAGGAGGAAAACCTCCGGAACAGTCCCCTCTTGGAGTCCTATAGGGCGCGGGGATACGAGGTTCTCGTCATGGATGACGAAATCGACGAGATCGTCGTTCCCACCATCGGGAAATACAAGGACAAGGAGCTCAAGGCGGTGAATAAGAGCTCAACTGCGGAGGACCTCAAGGAGGGAGGCTCTGACGAGAAACGGAAGGACGAGGATCTTAAGCCACTCCTTTCCAAGATCAAGCTCGTCCTCGGGGAGAAGGTGAAGGACGTGCGGACCTCCAACAGCCTGAAGGAGAGTCCCTCGTGCATCGTGTCCGACGCCGACGATCCGACCCTTCAACTCCAGCAGATGCTCAAGGCCCTCGGCCAGAAGGACGTTCCTCCATTCATCCCCATCCTTGAGATCAACCCGGACCACGAGATCGTGAGAAAGATGCGCGAGACATCGGACCAGGAACTCGTGGAGGACGCGAGCAATCTTCTGCTCGATCAAGCCCTGCTGGCGGAGGGGGGCGTGGTGGAGAAGCCCGCAGAGTTCGTTAAACGGCTGAACAGGGTCCTGAACCGTGCGCTGTAGGATGGATTGCCGGCTCCGGCTTAGCCCCGAGCGGCGAGCGCCGCGGCGATCCGAGCGGCGAGCGCCGCGTTGTTCCGGATCAGCGCGATGTTCGTGGCAAGGCTCCTTCCCGCGGTCAGGGATTCCATCCGCGAGAGCAGGAAGGGCGTCGTCTCCTTTCCCTTGATACCGCGCTTTTCAGCTTCCTCGAGAGCCCTGGCTATCCAGGGCTCTATCTCTTTCCGGGGAATCTCGTATTCCCGGGGTACGGGATTAGCCACGAGGATGCCGCCGACAAGTCCCAGGGTCCGCTGCACCGATATGATCCGCGCGATCTCTTCGGGTGTGTCCGCCCGGTATTCGAGGCTGAATCCGCTTTCCGCCGAATAGAAGGCGGGAAATTCCGAGGTCCGGTACCCGATCACGGGGACGCCCATGGTTTCCATGTATTCCAGCGTTAGGCCGATGTCTAGGATGGCCTTTGCCCCGGCGCAGATCACGGTCACCGGGGTCTGCCCCAGTTCGCGGAGATCCGCGGATATGTCCATGGTCATCTGGCCTCCGCGGTGAACCCCCCCGATTCCCCCGGTGGCGAACACGGGGATGCCCGCGGCCGCGGCGCAGATCATGGTCGCTGCCACGGTGGTCGACGCGTGCTCCCCGCGTGAGACGACTAAGGCGAGGTCCCGCCTGCTGGCCTTGCGGATGCGGGGAATCTCCGCCGCCCTGGATCCGCTGGCGTCGGTGGAACCATGCCCGGCGGTCGCTCCTCCGAGGAACTCGATTTCCTCCGGGGAGAGACCGATTCGGATCTTCCCGGCGATGACCGCGATGGTTGCCGGAACCGCCCCGTTGGCGCGCACGATCTCTTCGACTTCCCTGGCCGTCTTTACGTTTTCCGGATAGGGCATGCCATGGGAGATGATGGTCGATTCGAGGGCCACGACAGGGCCGCCCGCTTCAATGGTTTTCTTGATATCCGGTGAGACGGAGAAAAACGCTGTCGTATTCATGGATGCAGTCTATCGCATGGGGCCGGTAGGGGCAACGGGTCCCTTCTCCGGATTCCGAACACGGGCCGCCAGGTCCAGAACCCGCGCCATGGTGATACCGTGATCCACCGATTCCGCGGACGCGAGGGTGAGGGATGCCGCTGCCGCCCCGCACGCCATGGCGCGTCCGGGGGATTCTCCCCGCAGGAGCCCGGCAACGAAACCGGCGACAAAGGCGTCTCCCGCACCGTTGGGATCGACCACCGTCACCGGGATCGAGGGAACGCGGAGCAGCGTCCCGGCTCTGGCGTCCATGAGGATCGATCCCCCGGCTCCCAAGGTGATGACTGCGGCGCAGACATGGGGAAGTGTTCGTTTCAACTCTTCGAGTCCGCCCGGTCCATCCTTCGTCTCCGTCCGGACCTGCATATCCGGCGAGCCGGGGGTTCCCTGACCGATGAGGCCGATATATTCCGCGAGGTTGGGAGTGATGAAGCTGATCGGGAAGGGGACGCTCCGGATTTTCATTCCCTTCTGGATGGAGACAGGTTCCACGAGAAAGGGGATGGAGAGGCGAGAGGCGAGTCGGCCGAGAAGGATGAGGCTTTCCGCGGGAATATTCGTGTCCGCGATGATGAAGGAGCTGCGCTCGATAACGCTCTCGCATGAACGGATGTATTCCGGGGAGATCGCGTGGCAGATCCGCATGTCGTTCACCGCGGTATGGAGCGATCCGCGGCTGTCCGTGATCGCGACGTACACGCCCGTTTTTTCAGAAGCGCGTAGGAAATGATCGGTCAGTACCCCAGCGCGGCGCGTCTCCTCGATAACGAAGCCCCCGAAGCGGTCGTCGCCCACCGCCGAAAGGAGGGCCGTTTCGATCCCCATGCGCGCGAGGTTTTCGGCGATATTCCGGCCCACGCCGCCGGCGGCTATGGTGACCGTACCAGGGTTTGAGTTGTCGGGAAGGAGGGAGACATCGCCGCGCCCTTTCACATCGATGTTGATACCTCCAACCACGGTGACCATGGAGGCTCCTATCGGATGACCAGTCCGCCGATGATGTCGCAGATTTGGATCACGTCGTCCCTCGTGATTTCGAGGGACGTCACCATCCTGATCGAATCGGTTCCGGACGCGCTGCAGAGGATCCCCCGCCTTTTGAGCGACGCGACAACCTTGTCGGCCGGATGGTTCGGCGTGCGGAAGAAGATGATGTTCGTCTCGACGGACTCGGAATCGATATCCGCCCACCTGGTTTCCCGTAACGCGTTGGCGATGACCTTGGCGTGCGCGTGGTCCTCGGCGATCCTCTCGATGTTGTGCTCGAGGGCGTAGATACCCGCCGCCGCCAGGACCCCGGCTTGTCGCATGCCGCCGCCCAAGAGTATCCGGACCATTCTCGCCTCGACCAAGAAATCCTTCGTGCCGCAGAGCACGCTGCCGACGGGAGCGCCGAGGCCCTTCGAGAGACAGAAGGTGATTGTGTCCGTATAGGCGGCCATCCGTTTGACGGGGGTTCCCGTGGCTGCCTGTGCGTTGAAGACGCGGGCCCCGTCCATGTGGACCGCCATTCCGTGTTGCGTGGCGAATTCCTTTACCGCGCGGAGTTCCGCGAGCGAGTAGCACGTTCCCCCCTCCCGGTTATGCGTATTCTCGATTTCCACGAGAGTCGCCTTGCTGAGATAGTAGATGTCCGGCCTGAGTGCGGCAGCCAGGATATCCGGCCTGAGGATGCCCCGCGCGCCCTCGAGGGGGATGGGAAGCACGCCCGCGATGGCAGCGACGGAGGAGAGCTCGTAGTGCAGGATGTGGCTGTTCTTGTGTGCAAGGATCTCGTTCCCTCTGCCGCCCAGGATGAATAGGGGGATGAGGTTGCCCATCGATCCCGAGGGAACAAAGAGGGCGCTCTTCTTTCCGGTCAGGTCGGCGGAGATCTCCTGCAGCGCGTTAACGGTGGGATCCTCCCCGTATACGTCATCGCCTACTTCCGCCTTGTACATCGCTTTTCGCATCCCTTCAGAGGGCTTGGTAATGGTATCGCTTCGCAGATCGAAAACCTTCACGGTACGTCTCCTTGAAACTAACTATATACCGTAAGGCCGATCTCTCCAATGAAAAAACTCAGTGCGCGGGCGGAATTCGGAAGAACGCGATCTCGTGGGAACCCGAACAGGCGACCGCGGCCGCGGATCCGTCGGGGTTGAAGATGAAGTTCCGTGGAGCGTCGAGGAGCGGCCGTTCGCCCCCGGCGCCGACCGAGCTGGTCTGCGCGAGCTCCCCGGTAGCGGGATCGCGGGAGAATAGAACTACGGTATCGCTGCCGCTGGCCGCCGCGGCAGCCATGGTTCCCGCGGGAGACACGGCCACGTCCCTGCATCCGTCGAGGCCCGAGATTCCCGCTGTCCCGTCTCGGTATTCCGCGGCCAGGGAGATGGCGGTGAAGCCGGGATCCCACCGGAAGTGAGATACGCAGTCGTCATAGTATGCGGCGGCGTACACCGATCGGCCGTCCGGGGACACGGAAAGACCCTCCGCCCCGTTCAATCCGGCAGCGCCCCCAGTCCCGTCCGTGAAGACGGTATGGACGGAAAGTTCTCCCGTGTCCTGATCGATCGCAAGGCACAGAAGGGAGTCCCCTGACTGCGCTGAGACGTAGAGAAAAGCCCCGTCCGGCGCCGCGAGCACCCTGGTCGGCGCGTCCATGAGCGCTCCCGGGCCGTCCGCGGCGGCGAGCGCGGAGGAGAAGGCGGGAATCCCCTCGGCGAGGGTGAAACAGACGATCGTATCCGCGCCGGAAGCCGCCGCGTACAGGAAGCGCCCGTTCGGCGTGACCGCGCAGGAACAGACGCCGTCGAGGCTGTACAGCCCTTCGGTAGAGACAACCGTGGCAATGGCTGAAAACGAATCGGGAGAAACGGAAAAGACCTGGATGGAGTCGTTGCCCGGACAGGCGGCGTAAAAAAAGAACCCGGCTTCGGCGGAAGCGGCGGAGAAGCATCCGGAAACAGGCTTGTTCAACGCTTCCGCAAAGCCGACACGGAGCGTACCGATGAAGGAGAATCCGAGGGGATCGGTTTCGCAGCGGAACAGTGATATCTCGTTTTCATCGTATCCGAACGCGGCGTACGGTGAACCGGAGGGGTGTACGCACACCGATCGTACGCCGCGCAGTCCGTCTACGCCGTCCATCCCGTCCACGCAGGACCGGAAGAGGAGGTAACGGTCGAGCGCCGGCGGATCGAAGAGCGTGAGTTCGACGCCGACGCTTCCCGCTGCGGCCGCTCCGTTGCTCGACGCGACGAGATCCAGTCGGCTTTCAGAGGGAAGGTCGTCGGTCAGGATGAGCATGGAGGATCCGGCGCCCGCGGCCGACCCGTTCAGGTACCAGGTAAAGACGCTGTCGGCCGGAAGCGTCCCGCCGGAACCGTCGGCGATCGCCGAGCAGCGCAGGGGAAAGCTCCGGGGATAGGGGAGGAAGGGAAGGCCGATGGAGGGGGTAAGCGGCGGCGACATGCGGACTGAGACAGAGACGCTCGTTTCCGCGGAAGGGAGGATGAAAGAGATGGAGACGGAGGTGGAGAACCCGGACGCCACCCTGACTGCCTGCGCGGAGCCGGCGAGGGTCGTTTCTCCGGTGACGAGGCTCAAGGCGAGGGTATGGTACCCCGCCGGAAGACCTTCGTACTCGGAGGGACCGCTGCCCAGCGGTATGGAGACGAGCACAGGCTCGTACTCTTCCTGCGCCTGGAGCGCCGTGATGGTTCCCCGCACCAGGGCGTCCGAGGGGAGATCCTGCGGCCACGAAACCTCGATGACGATAGAGCCCGTTCCCCGGACCGGCAGGATGAGGACCTCCGCGACTCGCGTCTCCCCTGGGAGGAGGTAGACCGATGTCGAACCTTCGCCGACCAGCTGAGAATCCCCATTGAAGCCCTGGGCGCTTATGATCCAGGTTCCCGGGCTGACTTCGATCTCGGCCGAGGAGGCCGCGGGCGAGCCTGAACCCTCCACGGCCACCGTGAGGTCGAACGCGGCTCCCGCGGGTCCGCTCCCCGTGATTCTGGCTGAGCCGAGCTCCATGGAAGCGGAGGGAACGGCCGTGCGGGTCGAATCCGCGGTGATCAGGCTGATCCGGATGAAGCCGGGGTCGTCCCGGGCCAGAGGGCAGGAAACGAGAACGAGGAGGATGGCTGGGCCGCAGAGTGGCAGGAAAAACGCCGGGAACGTGCGGGGAAACGCGGGTTTTTTCATGATCTGTTCTCCTTCATTGCAGGGGAACAGGGAAAGCTGAGCCGCGCTTGCCGATTTTTACCGGAATCGATAGAAAAGACCGCGTTCCCGTCATCGCACGCCAAGGAGGGTGGTGCGATGACGGGGATTCCCCTATCGGGTCATCCTTACAGAACGCGGCCTACTGGGGCTGTGATATCAGGCGATCCTGACCGAGGATTCCTCCCCGGACCCGCCGCTCTGGCATAGGGACTGGATGTAGAGAACCCCTCTGGCGGCGCTTCGGAAGGTTTCGCCCTTCCTGAGCACGTAGTCGTTCCTATCGCCTTCTTGGGTGACCCAGAGGCATCCCTCGAGACAGGTGACCCTGCGCGGTTTCCTGCGGATCTCTATCCGAAGAACTTCGTCATCTTCCAGCGTATGGAGCGCGGGGGTGTAGCGTCCCGAGCCGATCTCTTCCACGAGAATCCTGTGAACCTTTCTTGTTGTTTTCATGAGTCCAATATACGCATCTTGACAAAAGGCGTACAGATGCAGGAATATTGTTTTGTTACCATAACAGTAGTTGTTTTTTTGAACTGTTATGGAGATATTGGACAATTTCTGTCTAGGTTCTTTTCGTCGATCCCGAGGAGAAACGCGCCGCATGATGAAGACACGGGAAAGGGAAGGGTTTCTCTACGAACAAATCGCCTTTGAGATAGCCGCGCTCATCGAGAAGGGAACATACAGACCCGGAACCCGCATCCCTTCGGTGAGGGAGATGAGCCGGCAGCGGAACGCGAGCGTTTCCACGATCCTCGAGGCATACCGTCTCCTCGAGAACCGGGGGCAGATCGAGGTCCGGCCGCAGTCCGGCTATTATGTCTCCCCGGGCTCCCGCGAGGGGTTGCCGACTCCCGAGGAGAGACCCGAGCATGTCCTCGACCCTATGAAGGTCACGGTTGAGGAGTTGACGATGAAGGTCTTCAAGGACACCCTCGATCCGGGGCTTGTCCAGTTCGGCGCGGCGATCCCCGATCCCGCGCTCCTTCCGACAGCGAGGCTCGGGCGGATCCTCTCCCGGTACGCCAGACGAGACGACGGCAGGCAGAACATCTGCGGAATCAGCAAGGGCTGCGAGGAGCTGCGGG
>CAZPZF010000132.1:0-9521 GCA_964590705.1 uncultured Spirochaetales bacterium
TCGAGAAGCGCGACCACCGCAAGCTCGGCAAAGAGCTCGACCTCTTCTCCACTCACGAGGAGGCGGGAGCCGGGCTCGTCTACTGGCACCCGATGGGGGGCCGGATCAGGCAGGCCATCGAGGACTTCTGGCGGGCGGAGCACCGCAAGAACGGCTACGAGATCCTATACACCCCGCACATGGGCAAGTCGTGGCTGTGGGAAACATCGGGGCACCTGGGTTTCTACGCGGATTCGATGTACGCGCCCATGGAGATAGACGAGCAAAACTACTACATCAAACCCATGAACTGCCCCTTCCACATCATGATCTACAAAACCGCGCTCCGGTCCTACCGGGAGCTTCCCCTCCGCTGGGCGGAGCTCGGGACCGTCTACCGCTACGAGCGGTCCGGGGTCCTGCACGGCCTCCTGCGGGTGCGCGGCTTCACCCAGGACGACGCACACATCTTCTGCACCCCGGAGCAGATCGAGGGGGAGATCAAGGAAGTCCTCCGCTTCTCGCTGCACATGTGGAAGTCCTTCGGGTTCTCCGACTTCAAGGCCTACCTGGCCACCAAGCCCGAGAAGAGCGTCGGAGACGACGAGAGCTGGGCCAAGGCGACCCACGCGCTCAAGCTCGCCATCGAGGCGGAGGGGCTCGACTACCAGATGGACGAGGGGGGCGGCGCCTTCTACGGGCCTAAGATCGACCTTAAGATCAAGGACGCCCTGGGCCGGGAATGGCAGATGACCCCCCTCCCGTTCGACTTCAACATGTCGGAACGCTTCGGCATCACCTATGTGGCCCAGGACGGTAGGGAGAAGCGGCCATTCATGGTGCACCGCGCCCTCCTGGGCTCCCTGGAACGCTTCTTCGGCGTGCTCATCGAGCATTACGGCGGCGCCTTCCCCCTGTGGCTCGCCCCGGTGCAGATGATGATCGTGCCCGTGGCCGAGGCGTTCAACGACTACGGAGCCCGGGTCATGGCGGAACTGCGGAGCCGGGGCTTCCGCGTGGAGCTTGACGGAAGCGATTCCCGGATGAACGCCAAGATCAGGAACGCGCAGAACCGGAAGATTCCCTACATGCTCGTCGTGGGCCAGAAGGAGATGGACGAGAACGCGGTTTCGCTGCGCCTGCGGACCGGCGAGCAGCCGGGAGCCATGAAACTTTCCGATTTCATCTCTTTTGCTGACGGAAAGGTGGAGCGAAGGGAGCTGATCTGATTGACATGGCTGCCGCGGGTATGGATTCGCCGGCGGCTGCCGGCATAGATACCGCTGGCAGGAGCTGGTTCCGGCCGGCCACCGCGGTTCCCGTTAGCCGTGATCGTTTTATCCAGCCGCGGTGTTGACATATAAAAAAGGTCCGTGGATCCCTGCAGGAAACCACGGACCTTTTGCTGGTACCGCGCCTCGAACGGTTGCCCGCCGGAGGGCTACAGCTCGTTTTACTTGTTCTTCAGTTCTATTCTTGTTTGTTTCTTCAATCATTTCGGATGGTTTTGAAATCCGAACACGTTCAGTGTAAATGCACCATGGAAAGGCCGCAATAAATTTCAGACCCGTTTATATAACACGTTGGTGGTATATGGATCATCCCTGTCCGAGGATCCCGCCGACCCAGCCCGAAAAAGCGCCCTGGAAACGGATATTTTTCATTTGTTTTTCGAAACCACCACGCGTATAATACAAGCGAAAAAAGGGAAGAGAGGATTCTCATGATATTTACGAATGGGCTCTGGGAAGAGATCACGTCCGCCGTTGCGGCCTCGTTCCGCCTCACGCAGGGGGAGCTTGACGGCCTGCGGAACAACCCGACCGCCCGGCTCTTAGCCGCCATTCCGTACCTGGCCGGCTGCGATCACCCGAAACGGACCGCCGCGGCGAGCCTCGGCGTTTTTCTCATGGCCGGCGGTCCCGGCTGCGAGGGCATATTCGGGCATACCCCTGAAGACGACGCTGATCCCTTCCGCCGTATGTTCCACGCCGTCCAATACAGCGGCGGCGACCAAGCGGTCATCGAGCGGGGCAATCTCCTCCTGGCCCTGGTCCAGCTGAAGGACCACTGGAACGACCGGGAAGAAGACGCGGCTGCCGGACTGTACAACCCGATCAATTCAGGGGCATGGCAGTACGAATCCATGTACGCGGATCTCGTTTCCCGCATCACGGCCATTCCCTGCCCGGAAATGGACGCGATTATGCCTGCCGGCGATGAAACGCCGGGGTGGTGGACGGGCGGATGAGATGAGAAAATATCATATCCAGCGGAAGATCGCCATCGTCATCGCGTTGGTGGGCCTGTTTGTGGCAGTCGTCAACCTTGTTGACGATATTCCGGAAAGGCCGTTCTGGGAGGCGTTCATCGATATCGATGTGTCTCTGGTTCTTCTCCTTGGTATTGTCATGTTGATTACCGGTTTCATCAACTCCGTGATCATCCGAGTATCACAGGTCCTCGTGTTTCTGTTAGCGGCCGGCATTGCCATGCTCGATGTTTATGACGCTGTCTTTGGCCTCGGTTTTGTCCTGCTGGCGATCTTCCTATCCTTCAGCTACGGCTTCTTCGAACGGCGCGGTATCATCAAATTCATGGCTATCGTAATCTACCTGTTCGGTATGGCCGTACTTTCGGCCAGCCTCCAGTATGAAAGGGGCCATGTCATGTTAGGACTGGACATGGTCGCCTACTTAGCCATGTTCCTCCTCATCTCGTACCTCATCTATTCCGACGAGATCAACGCGTATCTCAGCAGGGCGCGGGCGGCGGAAAACGCGCTAAGCGCGCTCCAGGCGGAGCGGGAAAACCTGGCGGCCCGCCTCTCAGCCCTCGACGAGAAGATACGGGTGATCGAGGAGCGGAGGAGCCGCATCGACCTGGACAAGGCGGGAATCACGGCCAGGGAGCGTGAGGTGTTGCGGGTCCTCATCCGGTACCGGGAGACCGAGCAGCAGATCGCCAAACGGCTCGGCATCTCCCCCTTCACGGTCAAGGAGCACTTCAGGCATATCCGCGATAAACTGGGGGTGGACAGACGCGAGGAGATCATCGAGATCTGCCGCAATCTGTTCGACGAAGAATAATCCGCCAAAATCGCCATATACTTTACATTCATTAGAATATACAATATATCCATAACCATGGAGAGAGGCGGAATCCCTCATTCGCGGAACACCCGCGCTGGTTCCCGAACATCGCTCTGGAGATTCGTCGTATGGATCCCGGTCCTTCGGCCCTTGAAGTAAATCTCGCGGAAACCCAAAGAAAGATCCTGGAGATCCCGGGGGAGCATCTCTGGTTCCTCGATCTCTCGCGGAAATACTGGGGGATCCACGAGCGGACCAGGGTCTTCTTCGAGGAGTATCACCATCCCTTTCCCGATCATGCCCACATCATCGACGCGTTGCGCAAGATCGCCATCGAGGATCGATGGCTGTACCGCGAGATCCCGGAAGCAGAGCGGGCCGCATCGATCATCCTCTCCCTCTTTACGTCCCTCCTCTCCCTGCGTCTTGCGGAGGGGGCGCGAAGGCACCTCCTGGAGACCTTCGGGCAGTACGTTAGTCTGATCGCTTCTGATTCCCCGGCCGGGCACGAACTCCGCGGCCGCGTGGCCGAAACGCTCGAGTCCCTTGTCTCCTCCCGCGACCCCCTGTTTCTCGAGTGCGCGGGTTTTTTCCAGCCCGGGCTCGAGCATCTGTCGGAAGCGGAGAGCGAGGCTTCGCCGCGGTTTCTCGCCCTTCAGAGACGGATCGCCGAGTCTGTCATCGAATCCTGGGAAGGGGAGCCGTCCCTTACGGAGTGGGTCTCGCGGAACACCGGCCTCTTCACGGAAGGCTGCGTCTCTCTCGCTGAGGAGATCGGCCGGGGGTATCTGTCCGGTCTGCGCGGCCTCCTCTCCGCTCCTGACTCGGAAGACGGGTCTCCGCGGCGGATCCTCAAGCGCGTCAACCACGCCGCCATCACCCTGCATTTCAGGGACTCGATCGATTCCTTCGGAACACCGCAGGACAAGGTGTACTACATCATCTACCTCCTCGGCCTTTCAGGAATGAACTCCCTGAAGGACAGGCTCCTGTGGGACATGAACAGCTTTCTCGGCCCGGCGCTGAAACGGCTCGGGCGGGAGCAGAGGCGGCCCTTCATCGTCAACATCGTGGGTCTGCTCGACAGCCTCTCGTCGGCTCACGCGGGTACAGTTCTCGACTGCGTCCTCTCGCTGGGCACCTATGTCGTGAACATGGGCGATGACGACCTGATCGACGCCTTCATCACTGAGGTCATCCGCGTCAGGTTCGTCTTTCCCGGCAAGGTGGAAATCACCGACGAATGGCAGATCCGCAGCGACTCGAACCACCTCAAGAACATCCGCGTCTGGCTCGCCCTGATTGAGAAGGATCCGCCGCGGATGAGGCGTCTCCTCTCCGCGCTGATCGTGAACCTCAGGGTGGGCGGCATCTTCATCCGGGACACCGACCTGTTCCAGCGGGACATCAGCGCGCTCCTCAATTCGGACATCGGCCCGTTGTACAAGCAGATCCAGCATCTTCTCGTCCTGTTCCCCGTCTATTTCAAGGAGATCGGGGCCGAGGGGGAACTGCGGACCGTGACGACGCGGATGGACACGATCTCCGGGAGGCGGGACACGCTGATCCACTTCCTGCGCAAGCAGATCCACGTGGAGAGCAACAACACCCACATCGAACTCACCCGTCGGATCATCCTGTTCTGGCATTCGCTCGACCCCGTCGTCCTTTCCGGAGTGGTCCCGGAAAACGTCGTCTCCGCCATCGAGCCGGAAGGCGAATGGGTCAGGATACCCTGCGAGATCCTCAGGAAGGTCTGCAAAAGGAACCGCATCTCGATATCCGAACTTCTGGAGATGGACAGCGGCGAGGCGGCGAGGAGGATCTCCCGCCTTAGAGACTTCCCCGCCGAACATCTGGAGCGGGTCGTGCTTATCCTCCGCCTCCATACGCTCCTGGAGGAGAAGTACTCCTTTGACAGCGACGACATCCTCCGGCCCCTCGAGGCTTCCTTCCTCTTCTCCGCCGCGGAGATCAGGAAGCTCCAGCGGGCCATTTCCTCCGGGAATGACGACCTCCTGGTCACGATCCTCTTCGGGTTCATGCGCAAGCTGAAGGGGATCATCCTCGACCGGCAGCAGAGCGAGGGGTGGGAGAACATCTACCACAAGCGCCACATAGCGGCCGGCATCCCCTCCATGTACGGCCAGTACCACGAAAAGAAGTTCGAGGCCATGGGCCTCACCTTCAGGCTGGAGCGCTACGCGTCCAGGGTCATGGAACGGATCGTGTCGAGGATCGAGCTCTCGTACGTCACGATCAAGAAACTCAGGCGGATCACGGAGATCCTCCAATTCTTCATCGAGGGCTTCGAGCTGCGGGGAATCGTGAGCCAGAGCCTCGGCTCCACCATCCAGATGCTCCGCTACAGCCTGACCTCGGGGAGCTTCTCGCTCGAGCAGTACATAAACATCTTCCAGTTCTTCATGGAGGACATCCGGGAGATCATCACCCAGTACTTCACGCGGACCTATGACGAGGCCCTGCCCATCGTGGTTTCGAGCATGCTCGGGAACCCGGGAAAGGAGGAGCTCAAGATCGAGACTGCCAAGCGCTCGGAGGAGTTCTACCGGGACCTCCTCTCCTCGTCCTTTCTCCTGCAGACCCTCGACGAGTTCATGGGCAGGATATGCCTTTCCATGCGGAACATGCAGAAGGCTTTTTCGCCCGCCACCATCCTGCACGTCCTCTCCTACGACCCGGACCTCCTCATCTCGCCCCTCGACAAGCCGACGCCGGAGATGGACAACAAGGTGTTCCTGGGGGCCAAGGCCTTCTTCCTCAAGAAGCTCCACTCCCTCGGTATCCCCGTACCGGACGGATTCGTGTTGACCACGGAGGTGTTCAGGCATCAGGCGGTCATCCTCGAGCACCGCGAGATGGGGGAGGAGATCGATGCCCTCGTCAGGGCGGAGGTGGCTAAACTGGAGCGGAAGAGCCGTCGGCGGTTCGGGGATCCCGATAAGCCCCTACTGCTCTCGGTGAGATCGGGCACGGCCTTTTCCATGCCTGGGGCCATGATCACCTTCCTCGATGTCGGAATGACGAGGGATGTGGCGGAGCGGATGAGCACGATCCCCGGATACGAGTGGGCGGCATGGGACAGTTTCCGGAGATTCCTGCAGTGCTGGGGCATGGCCCACGGCATCCCCCGTGACAGGTTCGATCACCTCATGCAGGATACGAAGCGGACATACGGCGTCGAGAGGAAGATCCAGTTCAGTTCCGGCCAGATGAGGGAACTCGCCATACGCTATGAAAGCCTCCTGTCCGCCGAGAATGTGCGCTTCCCGGAGGAGCCGCTGCGTCAGCTGAAGGCCGCGATCCTCTGCGTGCTCGCCTCCTGGTCGTCGGCCAGGGCACAGGCGTACCGCGAACACCTCCAGATCGCGGAGGACTGGGGAACCGCGGTCATTGTGCAGCGGATGGTGTTCGGAAACCTGGGCAGGCAGTCGGGCACGGGCGTGGTCTTCACGGGCAAGCCTGGGATGAAGACGGAGGGAGTCCATCTCTACGGCGACTACATCCCCGGAAGCCAGGGGGAGGACGTGGTCTCTGGACTGGTCCATACCTATCCGGTCGCCATGGAGGAAGCCGGAAACGGGGAATACCGCGAGAAGACGATGGAGGTCCGCTTTCCAAAGATCTACGCACGTCTTTCGGAGATCGCCCGCGAGCTCGTAGAGACGCACAATTTTCCCCATCAGGAGATCGAGTTCACCTTCGAGTCGCCGGAACCCGAATCGCTCTTCATCCTCCAAGCGAGGACCTATAACATCAGTGAGGAGGATACGACTTCGGTTTTCTCGGTTCCGGCCTCGAGCATGATCATGGTCGGAAGCGGTACGGGCATCGGCGGCGGGGCGCTCGCGGGAAGGATCGCCTTCTCCATGGAGGACATCGAGATTCTCTCGCGCCGGTACCCGGAAGAGCGGCTCGTCCTCGTCCGGCCGGACACCGTGCCCGACGACATCGCCATGGTGTTCCGCTGCCAGGGGCTTCTCACGGCGCGCGGGGGTGTCACATCCCACGCGGCTGTCACGGCTTCCCAGCTGGGCAAGACCTGCGTCGTGAACTGCAGGGATCTCGTGGTGTACGAACACGCGAAGGAGTGCGTGTTCGGGGGGCATCGGTTCCGGATGGGGGACCCCATATCGATAGACGGCAGGCTTGGGTACGTGTACAAGGGCAGTTATCCGGTCGAGATCGTGAGGACCACATCAGGGAAGTAGCGCCATGCGCGCGGGAACGACATCATGGCGGGAGGAAGGTATTCCATGACAGGAACGGAAAGCGGAAAAAGGGTTCTCGGGAGCAACGGGTTCGGGCGCATCGGCAAGCTCCTTCTGTGGAACCGGATCCTCGCGGGAGGCTTCGACGCCTTCGTTGTCAACATCGGCAGGGAGGCGGGACGGAGCGTCGACGACATCGTACAGTCCCTCGTTAGGGACTCCACGTACGGAAGCATCGACACGTTCTTCCACGGACACTCCGGCAAAAAGGTCGACGTGCGGGTGATCTCGCGGGAGGAGAAGCGGGTGGCGGTCGCGGGAAAGGAGGTCGCCTTTCTCACCGGAACGAGGAACCCCGCGGAGATCCCCTGGCGCGCCAACGGCGCGCGGATCGTCGCGGACTGCACGGGCAAGTTCCTCGATCCCTCCGACTCACCCTCCGCAACAAAGGGGAACCCGAGGGACCACCTCAGGGGCGGGGCCGACACTGTCGTGGTGAGCGCACCCTTCAGCGCCGCGGATCCGGCCGGCGGGCTTCCCGAGGACAGCGTCATGCTCGTCTACGGGGTCAACAACCTCCGCTTCGATCCGGCAAGGCATCGGATCGTGTCAGCCGCGAGCTGCACGACGACCGGCCTCTCCCACATGATCAAACCGCTCCTGGAAAACAGGGAAACTGCGAACATCCTCACCGCGTCCATGTCCACCGTCCACGCCGCGACCAACACGCAGAGCATCCTGGACGAGGTGCCCAAGGCCGGCGCCAGGGATCTACGGAAGACACGGTCCGTGTTCAACAACATCATCCTCACCTCCACGGGAGCCGCGGGAGCGCTCGAGGAGATCCTCCCCGAGATCGGAAGGGTCGGCTTCATGGCCGACTCCGTGCGCATACCGGTCAACACGGTGTCGATGATCTCCCTCAACGTCACCTTCAGGACGGCCCTCGACCGCGCGGGCGATCCGGTCATCAACCGGAAGCTCATCAACGAGATCTACGCGCAGGCCGCGGCCGGGCCGCAGAGGGGGCTCCTCGTCTACTCGGAAACCCAGAACGTCTCCTCGGACTTCGCCGGCTTCGAGGCGGCCGTGGTCATTGAGGGAAACGAGACCCACAGCCGCACAAGCTTCCTCGAGTTTTCCGCGTCCGACCTCGCGGAGATGGGATTCAGCGGAACCGGGCAGCTGCGGGTGCCGGTGACCCACGCGAAGATCGTGGGCTGGTACGACAACGAGTACGGCTGCTACGTCACCACCATGGGCAGGCTGGTGGAGTACGTGGCCGAACAGGCGGGATATGTCTAGTGCGCGCCTCCGGATTTTCCGGTAGAATGGCGTCGGAGGCATGTATGGGCATCGTCAACGACTACAGCAATCTGATGAATCTGATTTAAGGGGGAAGCATGGCTGTCAGGGAAATACTCCTCATCGGAAACGAGACTCTCAGGATGAAATCCGAACCCGTGGATTTCGCTCTCGATCCGGTCGAGGGGATCGTCAGCGATCTTTTCGACACCCTCCACTGGTTCCAGAAGGCGAAGGGGCTCGGCCGCGCCATCGCCGCGCCGCAGATCGGTTGTCTCAAACGGATTGTATGCATGGACGCCGGGGGGCGGAGGATCGTCATGATCAATCCGGCGATCGCGGAGAAAAGCGCGGAGACCTTCGATGTCTGGGACAGCTGCTTCAGCGCCGACGCGGCCTTCTTCGGCCTGACCCGGCGCCGCAGGGAGATCACCGTAACCTACGCGGACGAGTCCGGGCGGGTCCGCACAGAGCTGTTCCGCGGCGATCTTTCGGAACTCTTCCAGCACGAGATCGACCACCTGGACGGCATCCTCTTCACCGACCGGATCGTGGACAACCGGATCGTCATGAGGAGCGAGTGGGAGAGGATGGCCGGCGGAACCTGAAGCTGAACGATGCGCCAACGGTGCAGGCAGCGCGAGGCGGTTACCGGCCTGTCCTCCTTCCGTGAAACCAAAGCTTTTCCATCGTAACTGTGATTCCTGCGGCAGGCCGGGCTTTCCGGAGAGCGATCGGCGAAGACCGGCATGGCGGTCCATGCGCGCCTCGAACCGGGCCTCCACCGCCGCCAGAGCTTCCGCGTTTCCGTCCATTTTCTTTGAAGGGTGCGGCCCTCATGTTCGCGAAGACTGACCGTGGGCGGCGAAGAGACATCGTCCCCCCCAGAGGACAGGCTGCAGGGAACAATTAC
>CAZPZF010000133.1:0-8814 GCA_964590705.1 uncultured Spirochaetales bacterium
CCCCTTACGGATCTGATTCCCGCGACCCTGCGCTCTTGGAAGAACCGAGGTCTCATGATGCCCGGAGAGGAACGCTACGTGTTGACCGAAGCCGGCAGAGACATCCTGAACCCGCTCCTCACGGAAGCCTACGCGGAGATCGACACCCGCGTCATTCCAGACCCTCAGTGGCCCGCTCCTCCGCTTCGAAGCTGACCCGCTCCACAGGGAACCGTCATGAATTCCCCTCATCTTGACACCGGTTTTTTCTCTGTGATACCTTGAATTTGTTCGTTATACCGAACAAAGGAGAGAGCAAGGATGTCCGGCCACAGCAAATGGGCGTCAATTAAACATAAGAAGGGAGCCCTGGACGCAAAAAGGGGCAAGATCTTCACCAAGATCATCAAGGAAATAACGGTAGCTGCCAAGATGGGCGGCGGAGACATCGAGGCGAATCCCCGCCTCAGAACTGCGGTGCTTAAGGCGAAATCAGAAAACATGCCGAAGGACAACATCGATCGCGCGATCAAGAAGGGGACGGGAGAGCTCGAAGGGGTCAGCTACGTGGAGATCACCTACGAAGCGTACGGACCCGGCGGCGTGGCGATCCTTATCGACACGTTGACGGACAACAAGAATAGAACGGCTGCCGACATCCGAAGCATCCTAACAAAGCATGGCGGAAACCTGGGAGAACAGGGCTGCGTCTCATACCTGTTCAAGAGAAAGGGGATCATCGCATACAATTCCTCCGAATACAAGGAGGATGACGTGCTGACCGCCGCCCTCGATGTGGGTGCGGAGGATGTCACTACCGAAGGGGACATGATCGAGGTCGTCACCGACCCCGACAGTTTCGCGTCGGTCCTGGAAGGACTCGAGAAGCGGGGATTCAAACACAGCAGTGCCGAGGTCGCTATGGTACCGGAGACGACCATCGCCCTCGACAAGGAAAAAACCGCCAAAGCTCTCCGCCTCGTGGAACGTCTTGACGATCACGATGATGTCCAATCGGTAGCTACGAACCTCGACATCCCGGACGACTTCGATCC
Source organism: uncultured Spirochaetales bacterium (assembly GCA_964590705.1). Classification (GTDB taxonomy): domain Bacteria; phylum Spirochaetota; class Spirochaetia; order CAZPZF01; family CAZPZF01; genus CAZPZF01. Next base: position 1,035 of record CAZPZF010000133.1, read on the forward strand.
GGATGAAGAGTATTAGAATATTGGGACTCGATCCCGGCCTGGCCTCAACCGGGTATGGGATCATCGAGGGAACGGGCAATAGATACCGCTCCATCGCGTATGGAACCATTGATACGGTTCCGGAGGAACCCGTCGGCGAACGGCTTTCGAGGATACAGGACGAGTTGATCGCAGCTATCCACGCCCACGAGCCATGCGCCGCGGGAATAGAGTCCATCTTCTTCGCCAAGAACAGCTCGAGCGCTATCCCCGTTGCCCAAGCCGTAGGCGTATTACTTGTGACACTCCAGAAGGAGGGGATTCCCGTCAGAGAATTCTCCCCGCAGGCCATCAAGCTGTCCCTGTCGGGCCATGGAAGGGCGGACAAACGCCAGATGCAGGAGCTTGTCAGAATCCTCCTCGCCCTTCAGGAGATTCCACGGCCGGACCACGCGGCCGACGCCCTCGCGGTTGCCATTTGTTGCTACAATACCGTGAGCGCGGAATCGCGTCTAAAGGAATAAGCGCATGATTAATAGGATCTCCGGATTCCTCCGCGGAAAAACTCCCTCCTCGTGCTTTATCGAGACCAACGGGGTCGAATGGAACATCGGCATATCGGCCATGACCTTCGGCGTTTTGCCTGAAAACGACGAACCCTGTTCCCTCCTTATCACCCTCATCCACCGTGACGATCAGATGAAACTATTCGGTTTTGCCACCGATACGGAGCGGGAGATCTTCCGCAGTCTCCTCAAGGTGCCCGGCATCGGCCCGAAACAGGCGATCAAGATCCTCTCGCGGATCAGGCCCGAGGAGCTCGTTGGGATCCTCGCGGAAGGGAATGCGGAGGCCCTCTCCGGCATACCAGGTGTGGGGCTCAAGACCGCCCAGAAGATCGTCCTGACCTTGAAGGGCAAAGTAGAGCTTCCGTCGGTCCGAGGGGGAGAGAGGGGATCGGAGATCGTGGAAGCCCTCTGCGACATGGGATTCGACAGGAAACAGGCGGTGAAGGCCGTGCAGACGCTTCTCTCCGAACGCCGGCCGGACGAGTCCGGAGGGGAGCTGACCGAAGGAGAAGTCCTCAGGCGAGCCATCGTGCTGCTGAGCACATAGGAAACGGGAATGGAAGAGAGAAGTCTCCTCACGGGAGATTACGCAAAGGAAGACGACAAGGAAGAGAATCTGCGTCCGCTGACTCTCAAGGACTTCCAAGGACAGGAGGAGATCAAGGGGAACCTTGCCGTCTTCATCAGGGCGGCCATCGCGCGAAAGGAGAGCCTGGACCATGTGTTCCTAAGCGGGCCGCCGGGTCTGGGAAAGACGACGCTCGCCGGCATCATGGCGAGGGAGATGGGAGCAGATTTCAAGGTCACCTCTGCGCCCGCACTTGAAAAGCCCAAAGACCTCGCGGGGATTCTCACCACCATCACGGCGTCGAGCGTCTTTTTTATCGACGAGATCCACAGGCTCAAGCCGGCCCTTGAGGAGATGCTCTACACGGCCATGGAGGACTTCGAGATCGACTGGATCATCGGGCAGGGACCTACGGCGCGGACGATCCGCATCCCGATTCCCCGATTCACCCTCATCGGAGCGACGACAAAGGCAGGGCAGGTTTCGGGCCCCCTTTACAGCCGCTTCGGGATCTCCATGCGCCTCAATTTCTACGAAACCGCGGAGATACGCAACATCATCCTCCGTTCCTCGGCGATCCTGGAAACGCGGATCACCGAAGACGCCTGCTCCCTGCTCGCCGCATCCTCTCGGGGAACCCCGCGAGTCGCCAACCGGCTCCTACGCCGGATGAGGGATTTCGCGCAAGTCGAGGGAGACGGTACGATCACCAGCGAAATCGTGGATCTCGGCTTGTCTCGCCTCGGTATCGACCGTTTCGGCCTCGAACCGCATGACAGGGAGATCCTCCGCGTGATCATCGACTCCTATGGCGGCGGCCCGGTCGGGGCCGAGACCCTCGCGATCTCGGTGGGTGAAGCGGTCGAATCATTGGAGGATTTCTACGAACCATACCTCATACAGCGAGGCTTTCTCCAGAGAACCCCGCGGGGGAGGATGGTGACTGACCAGGCCTACCGTCTCCTTTCAAGGGAAAAACGGATAGACGATGAAAACCAGGGAATTCTCTTATAACCTCCCCCGCGAACTCGTCGCGCAGTTCCCCGTTGAACGGAGAGGAGACTCGCGGATGCTGGTGCTGAACAGATCCGACGAATCGATAGTGCACAGCTCCGTCACCCTACTTCCCGATTTCCTCGAAGAAGGGATGGTCATGGTCCTGAACGACTCCCGTGTCCGGAAGTCGCGGCTCTATGCGGAAGCGGAGACGGGCGGCAGGGTGGAATTCCTCCTGCTCGAGGAGATCGCCCCGGGCACCTGGAGCGCGCTGGCCGGGAAGTCTAAGAAGCAGCGGGAAGGAAAGGAATTCGCTTTTCCCGGCGGGATGCGGGGGCGGATCACAGGTACCGACGAGAACCGCCGCACGCTCAGCCTCGATCCCCCTCCGGACGAGGCGTACTTCGAACGCTACGGACATATGCCGCTGCCTCCCTACATCAAACGGCCCGATGAGTCCATCGATGCCCAGAGGTATCAGACCGTCTACTCGCAGTCACCGGGATCGGTAGCCGCGCCCACGGCCGGCCTTCACTTCTCCGAAGAACTGCTCTCCAGGATTAAAGCAAGGGGAGTGTCTATCTATCACCTGACCCTCCACGTCGGAATCGGGACCTTTCTCCCTATGCGGACGGAAAACGTGGAAGATCATCGGATGCATAGGGAGTGTTACCAGATTCCTGAGGAAACCGCCCGAGCCGTTTCCGAGGCAAAATCGTCTGGAAGACCCATCCTCGCCGTGGGAACCACGACGGTGAGGACCTTGGAGTCCGCGTGGAGCAGCGGCAGCGTGGTTCCCGGCTCCGGAAGCACCACTCTCTTCATCTACCCCGGATATCGCTTCAATGTCGTGGACAGGATGTTCACGAATTTTCACACCCCGGAGTCGACTCTGCGCGTGATGGTGAGCGCCTTCGCCGGCGTCGGCCGCCTGCGTTCCGCGTATGAAGCAGCTGTTGCGGAGAGATACCGCTTTTTTTCGTATGGCGACTGCATGCTGATCAAGTGATGAATGAGGGGCAAGAGTCCTGGGCTTAGTACGTGTCCTCGCCCATAGCCTCGAACTCCCGTCTGACACGAGCGAGTCTTTCGAGATCGGTTTCCAGAATCGCGCGGTAGTCGAGTTCCCCAGACGCGATCCGCTCCGCCTCGTCCTCCCAGTACTGCACTTCCTCGAAATGGTGGTACCTCACCGCGGCCGCCTTTTCCCTCCAGGAAAGCGCCTCTTCCCAGTAATGCATGGCTGTCCGGTAGTAGTGCTCCGCGATTTCGAGGCTCTTCAGGTTGTCTTCTTTCCATGGGTAATTGAAGAAGTACGCGTTCCGCTTGTCGAATTTGGAAGCGAGAAGTCGGTATTGCCTCAGAATCTCGAGATTGACATGCATGGCGAACAGGTAGCGGTAACGCTCCCACTGTTCCTCGTTCTCGATGCGTGCGAGCGCGTTCAGCGGATTGACGAAAGGCGTTTTAAGCGCCATTTCGAGGTACACGATGTTTTCCGTGATATCCTCGGGATACTGGATGAGATGGGTATGGTAGAGCCGGTAGAACTGTTCCGCATAGAGGATCCGGTAGGCGAAGCCGTTCACGCAGGCAACCGCGGAGAAGAGGAGAATGAGGATGCTCCGGAGAATTCTCACATCTCTCCTATCGGCCGTTTTCGGACAAAACTCCATATCTCGGAGAGGAGGGATTCTTTGGGCAGTTTTCCATCCAGCCGGAGGAGGCTGCCTCCCGCTTCCTCGAATTCCTGGAGCGCCCGTTCGTAGTTGGCGAGGATCCCCTGTTGGATGGGCAATTCATCGTAAAGTTCCACCTGCGCCCGGCCGTGCATCCGTTTCTGGCACTCTTCCGGGGGAACGTCGAGGAAAACGCAGACGCCCGGAAGGGGGAAGGAGGCGTTTAATCCACTGACCGTTTCGTATCCGCACCCGAGAGACTGGTACGCCAGCGAGGAGAAGAGATAGCGGTCGCAGATCACGTATTCTCCCCTGTCCAAGCGGGAGAGGATCCCGTTCTCCGGTTCGAATACATGCTCAAACCGATCCGCCACGAACAGCCGGGCCATGGTCCCTGCCGTTACGGTGATCTCCCGCGCGAGGATCCGCCGTATGAGGAGTCCGACCTGGTTGTCGGTCGGCTCAAACGTCGCGAAAACCGGAATCCCCGCGGCACGGAACGCTTCCGCGAGCAGGGACAGCTGCGTCGTCGTGCCTGCGCCGTCGAGTCCCTCCAATACGATGAATCTGTCGTTGAAATCGTCCTGCCGAGATCCCGTAGCCCCTCTCGCCCAGCTCACCATCCCCTCCACGCAACACAGTGAAATCGATCAGCCACCGATTATAGAGCATCCGGCGCCACGCGCGCAATCGGCTGAGGCTTCCGATTGATCAGTGGTCGATTGAAAAAAGAACGGTATGCGCGTACACTTGTATCCTCATGGAGGTTCGTAATACGCGTGTGTCCCTGTCCAGGCTCATCACCGCGGTGACCCTGGTCTTCATCGCAGGAACTACCATCTGGCTATCCGGACCCGTCTCACAGGAAATCGAACAGCGGCTCGAAGCCATGAAGAACGAGGGCATCGCGGCGCTCGAGTCGATCATCGGAATGCGTATCGGTTACGCAAGCGTCTCTCCCTCCGTGTTCAGCGTTCTGGAACTGCGGGAATTGACGCTCTCCCGCGAACAGGAAACGGATAGGCCCCTTCTCACCATTACGAAAGTCCGCGTCCACTACCGCCTGCTCTCCCTGATCCACGGCGACTATGCCGACGGAATCAGGGAGATCTCGATCTCGGGAGCCAGAATCACCTTCAACACGGAAACGGATATGGAGAGTGTCGAACGGTTCGTCAGACCGCGAACCCAGGGGAACCCGACGCCGTTCCACCTGCCGAGGATAAGCGGCAGGAACATCTCCCTTTCCCTCTCCGATCCGGCGGGAGATTTCATCTTCACGAACATCTTCTTTCAACTGTCGCAGACGGAAGAGGGCTACCGCGTCCACGTCAAGTCTGCCATCGATGGCTCGATGGAACCACCTCCGAATACCCAATTCCCCCTCGAGTCCCTGCGGACGGAATTCGCCGTTACGGGAACGATCGGGAAACTGCTCGATTCGGCGGATATCAAACTTTCGCTCAAGCAGGTGGAAACGAACCTTGCGCGTACGAGCCCCCAGAATTTCCGCGTCATCTTCCGAGACAAGATCGTCACTTTCATCAAGGTGCAGGATCGAGCGCCGATCGATGTGCAGGGCAGCTTCTCGATCCCTGACCAGCGGCTCGCAATCTCCTTTACCGCGGAAGGATTCCGGCCTTCGACCTTCATCTCCCTTGACTCCCGATACACGAAGCTCATCCCCTGGCTGTCCGTTCAGATATCGGGTAAGGGAACGATCGAATATGGGTTCGAGCGGAAAGACCTCAGGTATAGCGGGAACATCCGCGTGCGCGGCGATCATCCGATGGTAGGGGGTCGTTTCACCTGCAAGGCATCAGTCAAGGGCGATCTGGAAAAAGCTGATTTCTCCTTTCTCTCCTTCACGAGTCCCTATGGCAGCCTGGACTTCTATGGCTCCCTCGATATCACGAACTTCATTCCGACTGGCAGGGTCGACATCCGGACGACGTTGATGGAGAAGGAGCTATCGACTACTGCGTTCATTTCATACCGGGAACAGACCTTTTTCGTATACGCGCAATTCATCAATTTCGGTCCTGACCAGCTGTATGGTTCGATCCTGAGGTTCTCGAGGGACGAGGATGGATTCGAATATCTCCTTACGGGAAGCGTGACCGGAGGAAACCCGGCGAACGGCTTTTCCATCGAGGGGAATTTTCTCCCCGGTCCGGAACCATACCTCCAGGTTTCCGCGTCCCTCCGTCAGCTTCCGATCGGCGTCCTCGCCTCTATCGCGACGAAAGAGGGATCCTCCTTCCTTCCTGAAACGATTTCATCCCTTTCCATATCCTCGGAACTATTCCTGTCCACCGACTTCTCCCGCTTCTCGTTCGTCGGTCCGCGCATGGATATCAGAGACAGGGCAGGGCAGCCCGTCCTGACCTGTTCAGCGACGGGGAATAATGAGGAGATCTCGGTTAAGAACATCGCCGCTACATGGAATCGGATCGCGATGCGGGGGGAGATACTCCTTTCCCTGTCACCGGACTCGTATGCGGTCTCGCTCACGGGAGATCTTGGGGAGATCAGCTACTCGATCGAGGCGGTCTACATTCCTGACCAGGGAGTCTTCGTCTCGGGTCCCTACGGCCTGGACGGCGCAGTCCTGTTCCGGGAAAAGACGACCTCTTTCTCCCTTGCCACCCGCGGTCTGCCGATTCCGTTTTTTACGACGGTCCCGGAATTGTCGATCAACATGAAGGGCAGCTATACGGACAGGGACCAATGGGAGTTCTTCCTGTACAATACACGTATTTCGAATCTTCCGATCCCGACACTCCAGAACATGATCACCATAACCGGGCGTTTCTCCTCCCGGGAGAGCACCATCACATACATCAGCTACGTGGATTCCGTATCGTCCTATTCAGGCAACGGCCTCATCGCGATCGACGGCGCGGCGCGGCATCGAGGATCCGGGTGGATCGCGCTGAGCAATCCGGAGAAGGGGGAGTCCCTCCAGATCCGCGGGGAAGTGAACGGACGATCAATCGACGTTTCCGGATTCTTCCGGAACCTAAACATCAAGCGCTTCACGACCGTACAGGTAAGCGGCCACCTCTCGGGCGAGGCGAGGATCATCGGCGATATCGGGAAACCGGATATCTATCTGAACCTTGCGCTTCCCGACGGAACCCTTTCGGGAAGATCGCTCGCAGTGCAGGGGATCTATTTCCTCACCGCCGACCGGATCAGCGTTGACAGGATGACGGCCACCTACGGCGTCCACCGGGTAACGGAAGCCGGGGGAGTCATCGACCAGGGAACGGGCTCGTTCGAGCTCGGCGGGGACTACAGCGGTGTTCTTGGCAAAGATCCATTCCGATGCTCTCTCGCCTTTGCCGGCAAGACAACCCCCAGCGAAGGCCGCATGGAGATCCTGCGTAATCTCCTGCGTTCGTTCTCGGCACAGATCGAGATCACGAAGATCCACTTGAAGGGAAAGAACCGCCCCTCGTGGTCGCTCCAAGGGGAAAAAACAACGGAGAGCTTCACGATCGCGGGCGGGCCTTCCCGCGCCCTCTTCTGCTCGATCGGATCTGACGGGACCATCCGCGCGCGTCTCTCCGACCCCCTGCCGCTCACGTTCGACATGAACGGGTACATACACCGGAACGAACTGGACCTTTCCCTCTCAAAAATCGTCATGGATCTCCCGTTCATGGCTGAACTGATCACCATCCCCGAATTCTCCATTACGGGCGGTACGGGAACCGGGAATCTCCGGATCTACGGCTCGCCGAAGGATCCCGAATTCTCGGGCACTCTCATCGGAACGAACGCATACTCGGAAACGAGATTCATCCCGGAAACGATCGGCCCGTATTCGGGGCGTTTCGAATTCAGCGGAAAGACGGTAACCGCCAAAGATGTCGTGCTCACCACGTCCACATCAACGGTGATGGCCGACCTTACGTTGACCTTCGAGCATTGGGTACCGACCGGCTACGACATCCGACTTCGTACCGTGGATCCCAAAGGGG
>CAZPZF010000133.1:8824-9174 GCA_964590705.1 uncultured Spirochaetales bacterium
GTTCACGTCCAGTATACCAGCTCGAGCGTCAACGCCATCGGGTACGGCACCGGGGAACTCGCCATCTACGACGTTCCGGACGGAACGATGATACAGGGAGATTTCACCGTGAACTCGTGCGTCGTGAACCTCGGCGACAGGCAACGGGAAGAACCGTCGAGCGAGAAGCGGAAACCGGCGGGCCTCCTGGTGGATCTGCGTCTCACGACGGGAAAGCGTGTCGAATTCCTCTGGCCGAGCACCACCATACCCATCCTCCGGGCATACGCGGATACCGAACAGCTTCTTTCGATACGCTATGAGGACATTTCCGGAGCTCTGGAAGTCACCGGCACCATCGATGTCCAAGG
>CAZPZF010000134.1:0-6390 GCA_964590705.1 uncultured Spirochaetales bacterium
GCCTACGCCGTTTTTCGTGGGAGAACGGAACAACTCGAACGGCTCGAAGGAGTTCCGTGAGGCGCTCCTGTCCGACGACTGGGACAGAGCGGTCGCCATTGGGGTGCGCCAGCAGGAGACGGGCGCCCACGGGATCGACGTCTGCGTGGCCTACGCGGGGAGGAACGAGAAGGCGGACATGGAGACCGCGGTTTCCCGGCTTTCGACCCGTATCCAGGCGCCCCTGTTCCTCGACAGCACCGACCCAGCCGTCCTGGAGGCGGGACTCAAGCGCTACGGCGGCCGCGCCGTGATCAACTCCATCAACCTGGAGGACGGCGAGGACAAGGCGGATCGGATCCTCGCCCTGGCCGAACGCTTCGGGGCCGCGGTGATCGCCCTCACCATCGACGAGGAGGGAATGGCGCGTGACGCGGCATCGAAACTCCGCGTAGCGCTGCGTCTCTCCGCGCTCGCCTTCGAGCGACACAGGCTCCCGCCGGGAAGTCTCCTCATCGACCCGCTGACCTTTACGCTGGGAAGCGGCGACGAGGGCCTCAGGCGTTCCGCGCTGGAAACACTCGAAGCGATCCGGCTCATCAAGGAACGGATACCGGGCGCCCTGACGATCCTCGGGGTGAGTAACGTCTCCTTCGGGCTTTCCGCGGCCGCCCGCGAGGTTCTCAACACGATCTTCCTTCGTGAGGCTGTGGCCGCTGGGCTCGACTGTGCCATCGTCAACGTGGCCAAGATCCTGCCCCTTCCCTTAATACCCGGGGAGCAGGCCGATGCCGCCCGACGGCTGATCCGCGCTAAATCCTCGTTTCCCGCGGACAACGTGACTGGCGGCGCGGCCACGAATCAGGCGGCCATGAATCCCGCGGCCGTCGACCCCCTCCTCGCCTACATCGAACTCTTCCGCGAAGTGGAAGAGGAATCTGCTGCCAAGGACCGGGCCGCGGGCAGCTCGGGGAGCGCGGGAAGGGGAGGCGGAACGCACGGCGGCGGCGGCGATGCCGGACCTCCCGAAGAACGGCTTGCCGCGCGGATCGCCAGGGGAGACAGGAGCGGCCTTTCCGATCTCCTCAAGGAAATCTTGGCCGTGAGGAAAGCGGGAGAGATCATCTCCGATATCCTCATCCCCGCGATGCGAGGGGTCGGCGAACTATTCGGCGCAGGGAAACTCCAGCTTCCCTTCGTGCTCCAGTCTGCCGAGGCGATGCGCGAAGCCGTGAACATCCTCACCCCCTTCCTGGAGAAAAGCGGCAGGACAGCGGCGAAGAAGATCGTCCTGGCCACGGTGAGAGGCGATGTCCACGACATCGGCAAGAACCTGGTGGACATCATACTCTCGAACAACGGCTACGAAGTCCACAACCTGGGGATCAAGTGCGAGATCGACCGGATCATCGACGAGGCGCGGAGGATCGGTGCGGACGCCGTGGGAATGAGCGGCCTCCTGGTGAAATCCACGCAGATCATGCGCGACAACATCGGCGAGATGGCGAGGCGGGGCCTCGACATCCCCGTTCTCCTGGGAGGGGCGGCTCTTACCGAGCGTTTCGTTTCCGAGGAATGCGCCCCGCTCATCGGATCGCCGGTCTTCTACTGCAGGGACGCCTTTGACGGTTTGGCCGCCATGGAGAGGATCTCCTCGGGCGGCGGGAGCGCGGAACCTGCCGGCCGCGCTTCGGCTTCTCATGACTCCGGCGGCTCGTGCGCCGACAGGGGAGAGGGCGGAAGGAGAGCTTCATCACCGCCGCGCGTTCTCGACGACGCGGAGATTCCGCGGATTCCCTTTATAGGCACCCGCCTCGTCGAGGGAGTGTCGCTTGACGAGATACGCTCCCTCCTCAACGAGCAGCTGCTCTTCAAGATCCGCTGGGGGTACCGGAGGGGAAGGCTCTCCGAAGACGAATACCGCGTCATGCTCGAGAACCGGGTGAAACCGGAGCTTGAAGCGCTTGCGGACCGCGCCGAGAGGGAGGGGATTTTCCTACCCGCGGGGATCTACGGCTATTTCCCGTGCAGGAGATCGGGGAACAAGCTCATTCTCCTCGACGGCGGAAACGGGGAAATTGCACGCTTTCCCTTTCCCCGGAGGAGCTGCGATCCGAAGCTCTCGATTGTCGACTACTTCCGGTCGGGCGGCCCCGCCGATGAACGCGGCGCGCTTGATTTCATCGCGCTGCAGGCGGTCACTCTCGGCCCACGGGCGAGCGAGGAAACCGCGCGGCTGTTCTCGGAGAACCGCTACCGCGAATACCTGCTCATGCATGGACTTGCAGTTGAGATGACGGAAGCGTTCGCGGAGCTGCTCACCGAGAGGATCAGGGAGGAACTGGGTCTCGAGAGTCCGCGGAGCGGCAAGGAAGCCAGGGGAAAGCGCTACTCGTTCGGGTATCCGTCCTGTCCCGATCTCGGGATGAACCGGACCCTGTTGGAACTGCTGGACGCGCGGAGGATCGGCATCGAGCTCACGGAAACCGGCCAGATGGTGCCGGAACAGACGACCTGCGCGTTCTTCGTCCATCACCCGGAAGCCGAGTACTTCGTCATCGAATAGAACTGATAAAAAGGGCCGCCCGGAAAGACCCCTATGGGCGTTTTATCGGGCGGCATGGATTCATGATCGTCCGCGGCGGACGGCGCCGCGCTTGCCCCGGATCAATCCGCGGGAGAGAAATCGCTCTTGCTCGCTCCGCACAGGGGGCAGACCCAGTCATCGGGGAGATCCTCGAACTTGGTCCCGGCGGGGACTCCGTTATCGGGATCGCCTTCGGCAGGATCGTACACGTAACCGCACACATCACATACGTACTTCTTCATCCCTCTGTCTCCTTCCTGTTTCTACGACTTCCACAGTCCGTGGATGTTGCAGTATTCGCGCGCGCTCACCTTCTCAGCCTTCACGCAGAACTCGGCCGCGGGCGCCATTCCCGGCTTGAGGTATTCCTTGTAGACCTTCCCATCAGCCGTGAGTTCTATCCACTGGATGAAATGGGTGTCGATCATCGGGTGCAGCGTACTGCCGACCGTGACCTTGTATCCCGTCGAGGTCTTCTCGATGACCGGGACATGCTTCTCCGTCTTCGAATCGGCGCTCTTCTCCTCCTGCTTCGTCATCGGCTTCCCGCAGCAGACGAGCTGCCCGCCTCCCGAGAACAGGACCTCCACCACGTTCCCGCACACCTCGCATCGATACACTTCATGAACTGCCGCCATTTCCTATGCCTCCAGTTTTTCCTTCTTCGGCCGACCCCTGAACGTCAGCGACGTCCCGGCGTCCGACACCGTTCTTCATTATAGTGCCTAGGATACGGATACCACAAGGCACATCCTGGATTCCTACCAGTTCTCGGCCAGAAGCTCGAAAAAGCCCTGCGGATGGGCGCATGCAGGACAGGAGCCCGGAGCTTCCGGACCTTCGTGCACGTACCCGCAGTTGAGGCAGCGCCATACGACGGTTCCGTCCTTCTTGAAGACCTTGCCGCTTTCGATGTTTTTCATCAGCCTCGCGTAGCGTTTCTCGTGCTGTTTCTCCGCAACGCAGACCGCGTCGAACACCTTCGCGACAGCGTCGAACCCTTCCTTTCTGGCCGTCTCCGCGAAACCGGGATAGAGGGTTGACCATTCGTGATGCTCGCCTCCCGCCGCCTCCTTCAGGTTCTCGACCGTGGGACCGATCATGCCTGCCGGATAGGAGGCGGTAATCTCCACCTCTCCTCCCTCCAGGAATTTGAAGAATCTCTTCGCGTGTTCCTTCTCCTGGCTCGCCGTTTCCTCGAAGATCTGCGCCACCTGCTCGTATCCCTCCTTGCGGGCCTGGCTCGCGAAGTAGGTGTACCTGTTTCTCGCCTGCGACTCGCCCGCGAAAGCGGCGAGCAGATTCTTCTCCGTCATGGTCCCCTTGATACTCTTCATGCTCTCCTCCTGAATTGTATTGCGCATCCCGAGGCCACGCCTCAGGCCGTACGTGTCATCGGCTCGTCAAGGCATCCGTAGCTCAGGCACGGGTGTATCCCCGGCCGTGTCAGGGAAAAATCGAATTTCACCGGATCCTCGGGATCGATCTCCCTGAGCGCTGCGGTGATCTCCAGGGAGGTGCGGATGTCCGCGGTCCTCCGGGCCGTCAGCCCGAGGATGCGCGATACCCGGAGGATGTGGGTGTCAACGGGTATCAGGAGCTGCCGGGGAGACACCCCTTTCCACCCCCCCGGATCGATCGAGTCGGAACGCACCATCCACTTGAGGAACAGGTGGAGCCTCTTACAGGCGCTGTCCTTTTCTGGGTCCGGAAGCACGCATTCCCCTCCCCCGCCTCCGGCGCGAATGAGCCGCACGAAGGAACGGAGCGCCTCTCTAGTGTCCGGCGAATCCGGCTTTATGAATTCCAGGAAGGCGCGGTTGAGGCTGCCGTATTCCCGCAGCACCGAACCGATCCCGGCCAGAAGCGCGGCGATCTCCTCCGCCGGATAGAAGCGGTATCTGAGATCCGATACCTTGCGCGCAAGCTCGACCAAGGACAGGCCCGCGCATGCCTCCCGAGGGGATCCGAGCGCCGAGAGAAGGGCGGACTCGAACGAGAGAATGGACTTCACGTTGCCCAGCGCGAACGCGGCGCATACGAGCGCGGCAACCTCCCGTTCCAGCGGATCAGCATACCCTCGAACGATCTCGAGAGGGTCGGGATGGATGTACCGCGGGTCGTGGAATTGTAAAAAGAGGAGATCGACCTTCTCCTTTCTCTCTGGTGAAAGGCTCATTCGGCATCCCCCGCGCGCTTCCTCACACAATCAGGGCAGAGACCGTACACCTCCATGGCGAATCCCGAGATCCTCCGATCCCTAAACCACGGATGACCGCGGTCGTAGTCGGGAAGGGGGATCTCGACCGGCACATCCTCGATGGAACCGCATCGCTCGCACCGGAAGTGGAAATGGGGAGTGACGATCGGGTCGTAGCGCCGCTCCCTGTCCGTAACGATCCTCTGCGCGAGCCCCTTCTGCACGAAACGCTCGAGGTTCCGGTATACGGTACCGAGGCTTATGTTCGGCATCTTCTCCCTGACGAGTTCGTACAGGATCTCTGCGCTGGGATGATCTTCCCTTTCCCGCAGGGTTGCGAGGATGATCCGTTTCTGCTCGGTCAGCCGCACGCTGCACGCTCCTGACGGTTCGGCATATAGTTAATGATAACAATTATCAATAAATTATACAAGGGATAATTGACCACTCTACGCGATTGTACATACTATTAAGGAAAGAGGATAGAAAACATCATGCTTCCCCTCGAGGCCGCCCAAGCCAGGTCGATGATCATCATCACACTGTTCAAGATGCAGCCGAAGATCATCAGCGACCTTTTCTCCGGATCCCAATCCGCCGCGTACGCACCCGTGCGGAGACAGGGATCACGACAATGATTTCAGAGAGCATGTATTCCGGTTCCCCAAATGATCCCGCCATCGATTCGCGGGTCGTTTCGGACGCCGTTGATCTCAGGCACGCCCTTCATCGGATCCCGGAACCCTCCTGCGGCGAAACGGAAACGGCTGCCCTGCTGAAGCGCTTCCTCAGGGAAAGAACGAGGTGCGCCATACTCGAGGACAGGGGAACTACCTCCTTCTGCGCCGTACTCGATACGGAGCGTCCCGGACCCGTCATCGCGTTCCGCGCGGATATGGACGGCGTGCCTGTCCGGGAAACGACGGAGCTTCCCTATCGGTCAGGCAACGACGGATACTCCCACGCCTGCGGCCATGACGGACACGCGGCGATCCTCGCGGGATTCGCGGCAATCTCCAGCACGCCGGGGATGCGCGCGGCAAGGCCGCGTGTCGCGGCCGCGTGTAGCGGCCGCCTCCTCTTTCTCTTCCAGAAGGGCGAAGAGACGGGAGCCGGAGCGCGGGAGATCGTCGAGCGGAACCTCTTCGGCATCCGCGACGTTGACCGAATCTTCGGTCTGCACAACCTTCCCGGATTTCCGCTCGGCCGGATCCTCACCCGTGACGGGATCTTCGCATGCGCCTCGCAGGGACTCGAGATCTCCTTATTCGGATCCCCTTCGCACGCGGCGTATCCCGAATTCGGAAGGAATCCGATAAAGGCGCTCGTGGATCTCGTGTCGTACATATCATCCACGTTTCCCGGTCCCGGCAAGAACGATACGGGCATCGCGGGCGCGGGTAATGCAGACACCTCCGGCGCAGCGGATCGGCGCGCCTCAAGCACGATGGATACCCTCGCCGGAAGCGGGTTTGCCACGATCGTAGGGTTGAACGCGGGTGCCGCGGGAGTTCCCGCGTTTGGAACGGCGGCTGCCGAGGGGAGCCTTCAGTGCACCCTCCGGGGGGAGAGCGAGGCCGCTGTTCTTGAAATGAGGCGGGCCATCGTCGACTACGCGGAAAGG
>CAZPZF010000134.1:6400-9065 GCA_964590705.1 uncultured Spirochaetales bacterium
CGATCCCGGACACGGTGAACCATCCCTCCTGCGGCGCGGCCGGCCGCGAGGCGGTCGGGCGGGTATCGCTCCAGGGGCATTTCCCTCCCGCCATGGAACCGCCCGTCGCGGAGCTTCCGGCGCCCATGCGCTGGTCAGAGGACTTCGGCCACTATTCCCGCGTCATTCCGGGTGCCTTCTTCGGCCTGGGCGCGGGCGAGGGGCACCCGGCGCTCCATACATCCGGATACGATTTTCCCGATTCCCTCATCCCAACCGGAATCCGGATCTTCGCGGCCATAGCCGAACGTCTCCTGGCTCAATAACGGAAAAGCCGTAATATTATTGATACGTTAAATATGATTTTACTCATTCCTAAGCGTATGAAATTAAGCACACATGAACCGCTTGACCGCTGACAGGAGGATCCCGCGGATCACGGCGAAACTCACATACGGGAAACCGGAAACGGGGCTTATTTCGGATTTTTTTGATTGACAGCGTGCATCGGGAAGCACGAGAATTGGAGCTGACCTCATTCGATGCATGTCGAATCAACCGTGAAAGCGAGGGAAAATCCGATGAAAAAAAGGCTGATCCTCTGTTCCGTCATTCTGCTCATCTCTACTTTGACTCTCTTCACCAGTTGCGACTGGCTGTTTCCGGACGATCCAAACGATCCCGACAACCCCGATGTCACCGACACCACGGCGCCCGCCAATGTAACAGGACTCACGGCCGAATCCTGCGCGGGAGGAGTGGTCGTCCTCTCGTGGACCGAACCCGGCGACACCGATTTCGCGGGCGTGGACATCACCTGGGACAACGGCGGCACAGATGTCCAGAAGGTCGCGGCAAGCGCGAGCGAAACCCAAACCTATACCACGGCCGGACTCACGGACGGCACCACCTACACCTTCACCGTGAAGAGCCGCGACGTGACGGGTAACGTATCCACGGGAGCGACCGTTACGGCAACGGCCGACGCCTCGGCGCCTGCCAACGGCACGGCGGCTGACACCGTGGTCACCGTCGATGAGACCAACGTTACCATCCAGATTTTCAGTCCCAACGATCCGGACTTTGCCGGATGCAAGGTAACCTGGACCGCGGGAGGAACGTATCACTCGTTCGTACAGGAGGGTTCCCCGCGCACGACCGCGGAAATCGACCCATACGTCTTCACGAACTTCCAGACCTCCGAAGGCCTCGAGGAGGAAACGACCTATACCTTCACGATCCAGTACTACGACGTGGCCGGGAACCTCAACGACGGCTTTACGGTCGACGTCACCACGAGCTGGATCCCGGAAACCATCTTCTATGACGATTTCACAGCGGCCGCGGTGACTGATCCCGGCTATGCCACGTTCGTCTATTCGGGCGACTCGATCACATACCCGACCTACGCGTCCACCGATGCGCCGATCAGCACTCTGGTCGACTACGCGGAGTGGTCCGGTTCCGACAACTATTCCGTTCTCATTCCCAGCGGCGTCATCCTCTGCATCGGAGCCGTTTCGGCGGTGACACCCACTACTTCGTCCTCGACACCGGGCGGGGCGTTCGATCTCTCAGAGCGCTATAAGGTGGAAGTCGGGCTGTGGACCGACTCGGATCCGACCACGGGCAGCGTCGAGATCTACCTCGACAACAACACCGACGCAGCGTTTTCTTCAATCCACGGAACGGAATCGCTCATCGCGTCCGCCTCCGCGGTTGGAATCGATTACTGGTCAGACAACAACTATATGGCATACGTCCTCTCGGTCAAGAACGACACGGTTCCAGGAAACAGTTCGGAAACGGGAAGCATGTACGCGTATTCGATCTTCCATCCGAACGTATCGGACGGCACGAACCCCGTTGGGACCTCCACCTCATTCATCATGATCTACAACAACACCAACGGAGAGATCGGTCTCGACTACATCAGGATCAGCCACTGAGTTGCGGGTAAAATCGGCGGCTTGAACGCCGCGCTTTCAGACCGCCCGGGAAACCGGGCGGTTTTTTATTGGGGCGGCGCATGGAATGTCCGTTTGAGGCCGTTTTTTCAATGAAAATGCAAAAACTACGGGTTTTCCCTGATATTGTCTTTTCCTTGCTGCGCTATGTTTGAGAATGTTTTCCAACATCAAGCGACGAGGTGATAGATCCATGAAGAGAAGCATGATCTTTTCCTTTATCCTCCTGTTGATCGCGGCCATGGTTTTCATACCGGCCTGCGATATCTTCGGTCCGGACAATCCTGATAATCCGAACGACCCCACGGATCCTACCGATCCTACCGATCCCACGGACCCTACGGACCCCACCGATCCTATCGATCCTACGGACACGACGGCTCCCAATGACGTGACGGGCCTGACCGCCTCGGCGAGCGCCGGGGGAACGATCATCCTCAGCTGGACAATCCCAGGGGAAGCGGATCTTGCCGGCGTGGAGATCACCTGGGACAACGGCGGCACCACCCCCGTGGCGGTGTCTGTCGGAGCCATGACATTCATAACACCGGCCCTCACCAACGGGGTGACCTACACCTTCACCGTGAAGTGCGTGGACTTGGCGGGAAACTATTCGACGGGGGCTACCGCTTCGGCGACGGCCGACGCCACCCCCCCTGACGAGGTCGAATTCTTGGCTGGCACGGGAGCATGGGTCGATAGTGACAGCGCCGGAACAG
>CAZPZF010000135.1:0-9062 GCA_964590705.1 uncultured Spirochaetales bacterium
CCGGAAGGGAAACCGGGGGTTCCTGGACGTGTCATGTTGCCAGGGGTCGGGGGTCTTGCGGTTTCCGATTCTACTCGATGTCGGCGGGCGGGGAATGTGCCTGGCGGGGAAAGGGGCGGGCGGACAATCCCTGGCGGGCGGGCCTCGGAAGTAGTAGGCATCGAAAGTGAAGGACAGTCCGGGCGTTCGGGTACCCTGGAGAGTTTAAAAATCTTTGCTTTCGAAACAACGCTGCCTTGACAAACAAATCATTGTACAATAAGGAGCGAGATATGGACGCCGTAACATATTCAGAGCTGCGTGAAAACTTGAAAACATATATGGACAAAGTCTATCACGATCATGATCCTCTCATCATAACTCGAAAGAACAATGAAAACCTCATCCTCATCTCCCTTTCCGAATACAACAGTCTCCTGGAAACCAGCTATCTCCTTAAAATGGAGGCCAACGCGGCTCATCTCCGAAGATCTCTGGAACAGGCGGCAGCCGGTCAGGTCACTGAACGGGAATTGCTCCCTGATGAATAAGCTCTTCACCGACGAGGCGTGGAAGGATTATCTCTATTGGTTCGAGAACGATAAAAAGCAGCTGAGAAGGATCAATGAGCTGATCAGGGAAATCGAGCGTTCGCCTTTCGAAGGGAAAGGCAAACCAGAACCATTGAAGTACAACCTGAAAGGTTTCTGGTCAAGAAGGATAGACCACGAGCATCGGATCGTATACCGGATTGAAAAAAACGAAATCATACTCATTTCCCTGAGATTTCAGTACACGAACTGAGACCTGTCCGGGTGCCCGCGAACCGCGGCCGGACACTGTGGTCCTTGCCCAGCGGCGTCGCCCTCCGCCGGTGCCGTCTTCAGCCGATCGCGTCGCGTCGGACAACACGGCACAGCGCCGCCAGCCGCGGCCTGCGGGACGGAACTGCCTCTCATCGCCATTCCCCGTTCGCCGCACGGCAGGCGCCTCTCACTCCAGCAGCCCCTTGGCTTGTCCATCGCCGGCGTCGGAGAGCTCCAGCTTGTTCCCCGTGATCTGGCCGATCTTGTCGTTGAACTTTTCAGCCCGCTTCAGGGACTCCTCGTACTTTGACGACGCGTTGCCCAGGTGCTTTCCGACCATCGTGAAATCAGCGTAGAACTTGCCGAAGGCGTTCTGCACGTTGGCCAGCTCTCCGATGATCGTCTTGGCCTGCTGCTCGATCTGGAAACCCTTGAGCCCGTAGACCAGGGCCATGAGGTAGGCGTAGAAGCTGTTTGGGGATACCGGAATGACGTGGCGCTGCATGGCATAGTTGAAGAGCTCGTACTCCTTGTTGGTCAGGGAATCGTTGATGATCGTCTCGTAGAAGATGTTCTCGGCCGGGATGTACATCATGGCGAAGTCGAAGGTCTTTTCCGCGGGATTGATGTACTTGGCGGCGATCTCGTCGATGCGCGCCTTGACGGAGACGATGAACTCTTTCTTGTAGCGCTTCTTCTCCTCGGGATCATCCGCGTTTACCAGGCGCGAGAAGCTCTCCAGCGGGAACTTGGAGTCCACGGGCACGATCCCCTCGCCCAGGATGATGGCAGCGTCCACCTGCGTCCCGTTCCTGAAGCTGTGCTTGATCTTGTAGTTCTTGGCCGGGAAGATCTCCTTGAGGAGCTCTTCCAGGAGGTACTCTCCGAGGTTGCCGCGGAGCTTGGGGGCTTTGAGGATCTCCTGCAGGGAGGAAATGTCCTTTCCAATGTCCTGGATGTTCTTAGTGGTGACCTCCAGCGATCCCAGTTTCTTCTGGATCTCGCCGATCACCGCGTTCGAATTGTTGAGCTGGGCCACGATGTTCCGCTGGCTCGCGGACATGCCGTCGTTCACCGCGCGCATGATCCCGTTTAACTGCTCCCGAAGTTCCTTCTGGCTCCCCAGGAGGATGTTCTGTTGCTGAGCCATCGAGGCGTTCTGGGATTCCAGCTGTTTCGTCTTCAGCTCGGTGATCTGGTTCTTGAGGTCGAGGAGTTGGGGCGTCAGGTCAGGCTGCGCGCTCCGCGACCTCCTAAGCGCCGTTGCCGTGACCATGGCCATGACGACGATGACCGCGGCCAGAATGGCGATGATGACGATCGCTGCCAGGTTCATGCCAATGTTGCCTCCCGGTTTTATGATATGTTCGATTGTAGCAGGCGGCGGGTCGGATGTCTACGGAAGGGGCCGCGCGCTGGAGCCGGATGAAGTGAGGCATCGACGGCCGACGCGGCTTCGATGGCCGCGGCACCGGCAGGCGAACGAGAAAAACTGTGCTCAACCCGGCGCATGATTCGCCCGGCTATCCGGCCCAGTGTTGGCACGCAAGCCCCTCGATCCGGCTGAAATGGGCACGATCGGCGAAGGACATGCGCATTTTTCGCGGAGTGGGCAACACTCTTGCGTGGCCGCGAAAACGGTTGACAGGCGGATCCCGATGCCTTACAAAAAGATATGAGGAACGGTCTCATCCTCTTGCTCCTCCTCTGCGCAGTACCAGCCGCTCACCTCTTCGGAATGGGCACCGGGGTCGGCTTGTGCGCCGTGATCACCAAGGCGGACAACGCCTCCTCCCTCTCCATCGGTCCCTCGATCACCTTCGATTTCCCTCTCGGCGATGGCGCCCTGGCAGACAGCAGCGCTCTACGCGGCGGCGCTGAGCCTATCGGAACCGCTCCGCCTGACAGCGTCAGCACCCCGCGGTGCGCCGGTTCCGCCCTTCCCGGCGCGGTACTCTCGGTTGAGCTCTACTCAACCGTGTTCATCGGCTCCACGGCTGGACTGAACCTCAGGCTCTTCTACGCGCCGCCTCTGCGGGTCTGGCGGCCAAGGATAGGCGCGGGTACGGGGGTCTCCGTGAACGACAGGATCATCTACGCGGACTCTCTCGACGGCTTCGCGGTTCCGCCCATGGTCACCTGGAACGTCGTGGCCACGGTGGAGCCTCTGCGCTTCACGTTCCGCGGCGGCGGGGTCTCCTTTCTCGGCATCGACGTGTTCACAAACCTGAACGGAGAAGCCCGCGAGTTCGGAGCCACAGTGACCCTCTTTCGGTTCATCAGCGGAAACGGCGATGGAAATAAATAGGCGGACCCCGTTCTTCGCGTTCGCGCTGGCGCTCATCCTGACCGCAGCGGCCGCGCCTCTTGCTGCTCAGGCCATCACCGCCCCTCCCACCGCGCGGCCGGAAGGAGCGGCGGCAGGGCAGGAAACGGCGGCTGAAATGCCCCCGGCCGCCGGGCAGCCCATATCAGCGGTAGCCGCGCAGACCGCGGCGGGACAGACGGCGGGCAAAAGGACAGCCGCGCCTAACGAGGACACAGCGCGAAGCCTCGAAACGACGCAGCCGGAGCGCCCCGCCTTCACCGCGGGACTGCTCCTGGAAGTGCCGCTGCTGCGGGCAATCGGCATGGCCAACATCTACGTTCCCGGCCTGCCGGTCCAGCCCCGCCTCGCGCTCGGGTACGGCGACATCCAGATCCTCCTGACCGCCGCGCCTCTCCGCCTCGCCGACGGCTGGGAGGAGGGCCCCTATTACGCCGCCTTTTCCGCTTCCGTGCTTCTTTCCCCGCAGTTCGGATTGTACCATCCCCAGGCGGGGGTAGAAGCCTGGTTCTCCTCCCTGCCCCGCAGCTCTCCCGAGGACGCGTGGGAGATCCTGCCCGGGGATCCGCCGTCGGACGATACCGATTTCTTCCAGTCCTACTGCGTCAGAGCCGCTCCCCTGCGGTTCGGGTTCGACATCGGCCCCGTGTCCATCGATGTCTCGCTCTTCGATTTCTTCTACGGCCCCGTCATCCCCCTTACCGTGTATCCCGGTTTCCGGGTGGCAGGAACCAGCGTCATCTGGGTGAATTACTGCAGCTTTTCCGTTATTTATCGGTGGGAGGGACGATGAAACCGCGCGGCACGCCTTTCCGCAGGGCGCTTCAGCCGGCCATCCCGCGGGTGCCGGGAGCCGGCAAGCCGGGACAGCTACTGACCGTCCCGCGGACGTCTGGCGCGAACCGCCGGCACGGGCAGCCGGCGGCTGTCACGAAGTCGGCCGTCGGCCCGCCGCTCCTGTTCGCGCTCCTCCTGTCAATATCGTTCGCCGCGGCACTCCTGGCCGGATGCGACCCAGCGCCCCTCCCCCCCGAGCTCGACGAGGCGCGGAAGGGAACCATCCAGGCCCTGGTGGACGAGGTGTCCCTCACGGAACTGATGGCCATTCTGGAGGACCTGAACGGGATCCGCAGTTACCTCGAGGAGGAGGGAGATCCGCTTTCCTTCTATGAGGACAGGATCACCCAACGCTTCGAAGCGAGCGGCTATACGGTGACGCTTCAGCCGGTCCCGTTGGCGGAGCCGGATATAGATATCACGATGGACAACATCATCGTGGAAAAGCCCGGGAGCGATCCCTCGCTGGCGCCGATCCTCTACACCGGGCATTGGGACTCCATCTCGTGGGGGCCGGGAATAGACGATAACGCGACAGCCTGCGCCGCGGTCCTTGAAGCTGCCCGGATCCTCGCCGATATCGAGTGCGCGCGTACCATCCGCTTCATCCTGTTCGCCTTCGAGGAGGACGGGCTCCTCGGCTCGTACCACTACATCGAAAATACCGAGGACGAGATCTTCGGTATAATCAACATCGACATGATCGGGTACACCGCCGAGGTTCAGAACGTCCTTCCTACAACCGACGTGTTCATCGATTTTCCGACCTGCGGGAATTTCATCTCCATCTTCGCGTCCGACCTCTCAGCGGAATGGGCGCTCTCCTACGCGTACGCCATAGAGACATTTGTTCCCGATCTCCCCTACTACATGGCCATCCTCGACGGCAACCTGGCCAACGACCCGCTGCTCTGGGACACGCTGCGCAGCGACCATACCCCGCTGTGGGAGCGCGGTATCCCCGGCGTGTTCCTCACCGACACCGCGGAACTGCGGGAGGGCCACCCCTACCATTCGGAGGACGACACGATCGAGAACATCGACCAGGAGTTCTTCCTGAAGAACGTACGGGCGGGACTTGCGGCCCTGTGCCTGCAGGCCGGGGTGGGAGAATAGGGGGAGTCCGGTCGGATCCGACCGCATCAGAACGACACCACCTCCTGCTCCACCCCTATACCGGTCCTCTCCATCTCAGCGGCCAAGGGGAGGATGAGGGGATTGGTCAGAAGCCTCAATCTGGCTCCTGCCGCCGCGGGAAACGGGCTGCCGTATGCAAGGTACCGTCTGTAGACGTCGACATCCATCAGAAGGGTCCTGAGACTGCCGCCAACCAATCTGTCGATATCCTGGAAAATGAGGAGCCCTTCCGGATCCATGTCACCGAAATGACGTACCGCTCCCCCTTTCTCTGCGATACGCTCAACGAGCAGACGGACCGCGTTGTTGGGATACCCGCCCGTGTAGATCACGCAGGAATGCCGCCCGCCTGATGGTTTCCGGCTGTTTCCGGCGCAAAAGGCGTGGAAAGTCTCCTTGTGCTCGATGGTCACCATGTCATCGCTCTCAAGCTCGATCCCGGACAGGGTCCGCACAGCGGAAATGGGGAGTGCGAGGAGATCGCCCCGGCCTTCCCAGAACCGGTTATCCGCGAACCGGAGGCGACCGAAGAAGGAAAACCAGGCTTCGGGGAAACTCCGCTTCAGGCAGAGTTCCTCTGAAAGGGGAAAGCCGAAGAATCGTTTAGAAAGGGCGTCAGCGTTGGGGAGGAGCCTCTCAATCCTCTTACTGTCGTTGAACAGCCTGACGCTCAGGTTCCTAACGGTATTGGTCTCCGTCTTTCTCCTGGAAGGCGAAAGAGGATCAGTATGTCCGGCAGCTCATCGACGCTCCCGCAGGGAGGAGGAAGGTCGGCCTCAAGATAGGCCCTCAAGGCGTCCCGGAAACGCGCGGAGCGCAGATCCGCGTCCTCCGCGTCCTCCACTCCTTCGAGCGCCTCAGAGCCGGCGGCGGTTCCTTTAGCGCCAGCCGAGGCCCCTTGGTCCCGCTCATCCAGGAGGCCGAGCATCCCATCCTTCACCGTATTGGGCGACGGAATCCCCAGCAGTTCGTACAGCTTTCCCGGATCCTCCAGGTAAACCGCCTCCGGCTCATTCCCCTCGCGAAACCGTTTCCACCTGACGGACGCTATCCCGTTCCGCGTAAGTTCGTCCAGCGCGGAGAGAACCGCCTCCCTGGTCTCGACATCCCTCTCCATCGACGGAAACAGCTCGGCAAGGCCTGGAAGGCGAAGCCTCCGACCGTTCCGGTAGTGGGCGGAAAGGGGATAGGCAGCGGCGAAGGCCTCAAGGATACGGCGGATCTCGGGGGAAAGACCCATATCACCCGTCCTCCATGAGGACCGCGTAATCGCGGACATACGCCCGGTAATCCCTGCGGAAGACGAGGCTCACCGAATCCATGAAACGGGCTATTGATTCGGTCTTTTCCGTGGGCACCGCGGTGACGATCTGCATCCCCAGGCGCTTGAAGAAATCGATGATGCTCCCTATCCGTTCATCGTCCATCTTGCTGAAGGCTTCCTCGAAGAGCACGAGCCGGATCGCCGACTCGTCGTCCTTGTAAAAACGGAAGAAGCTCGCAGCGATGGCCACGTAGTAGGGGGTCTGGGTTTCCCCTCCCGACTTTTCCCGCAGTACCTTCGAGAGGAAGGTTTCCAGCGGCTTTCCGTCCTTGTCCCTCGTATCCGCGTGGCGAATCCGGATATCGTACTGGAAGTACTGCCGGTAGTCGCAGACATACCTGATCTCCGCCGAATCGAGATCGTTCTGTAATATCCCTTCGAACAGCCTCTCCACCTGCTCCCGCTGCCTGTCATCGGTCAGGGCGTCAAACATGGTCCCCTCGTAGTCACGCACCTCAGACGCGGTCCGGATCACCTCGAGAAGCGTCTTCTTCTCCGGTTTTTCCTGGATGGTGAAGTGATACTGGTCCTGGCCGAACCTGATCATGTTCAGGATATAGTTGATCTCCCGGAAGCTCTCCCGCGCGTCCAGGATATACTCGTTGAGCCGGGAGACGAAATGCTCCTTCCCTGAATCCGTTCCGCGATCGATTGTACGACGGAAAAAGCCTCTTCAAGGTTGAATATATCGTAATCGGAACGCCTTAGTACCGTGCGCAATTGGCTTTCGAGCTGTTTTTCCAGCGCGATTTTCCGGTCTTCGGAAACATCGATATTGCTGTTTCCCGGAATCGAAGTCTTTCTTTCGACAAGGTTCAGGAACTGATCGGAGAAGAAATCGAAATTCCGTCTGATCTTCGCGTAATGAAGATCGTAGAAATCCCTTATGGCAGGTTCCTTCCTGGTCAGGGCGGCTCTTGTTTTTTCGGCAATCGCCTCTATAAAGGAAATGGTCCTGCTGTTGAATGCGGCAATAAGCTCTTTCCGTGTGAATGGATTCACCGCAATGGACCTTGTCGGAACCATCTCCGCTTCGCTAAATAAATCCTCACTCAGGCATACCTCGAATATGATCTGCCCCGGGTATTCATGAAAAACTACGGAGGGATATGTAATGGTCCCGATATACTGTCTGGATTCATTGTGCCCGGTGAAATCCCCGCCTGTGTCCATTCCAGGCAGAGACTCGGGGAGTGCCTCGAACCGGACGCGGGTTTCCTCTATGGCGTGTTTTCGTTCTGTCCTTTTCGAGGACACGGGAATCGATATCACGAAATCGAGATCCTCGCTTAAGCGGTAAAAGTCCGAATAGACCTTTCCCAGACAGGTTCCCCCCTTGAAGACGAGGCCCGTGTTGTCATTGGGAATAGACTCGAAAAAATACCTTAGGATCAGTGAACAGTAATAGTCCTTTTCAACGAGAGCAGCGGGAAAACCGGTCAGCCCTTCGGTGTAAAAGATCGCTTCGGAGAACACCTGTGGGTCCGCGATATGGGGAAACACCGGTTCATTCATTGAGTATGGTCCCCCACGCGCGGTCAACTTTGCCCCGGGTATGCGTTCCCGGAACCAGCGGCACCCAGGAATCTGACCGGTTCAGTTTTGACAGGAGAGTCGTAAGCGCTTCTCCTGAAATACCCGCTTTATCCAGAACGCAGCCGATCCTCCGCATAGTCGCCTGGTTGCCATAGCGGGAAGCGACATCTATGAGTTTCCCCGCCATTTCCTTGTCACTTTTGATCTCTTTACGTATCCATTCGTACCCGGCCGGAAGGCTGTTGAAGCGTTTCCAGTCATACACGGAATCAAAAAGGGCTCGTTCCCGCGATGAAAATGGTACGCATTGTCCGTCCTTCATTCTGACGGTCTCTATGGAGCCGATACGATTTATAGAAGTTCTGATGAAGCAGAAGCTGAGAGAGCCTATCACGCGTTCGCCGGAAATGAGGCTGTTGTAGACGTGTGTTCGAACCGGCACCTGGTTGTCGAAACCATGATAATTAAAGGCGGCCTGGCCGGTTACCTGGAATACCCCGTTTTTGGCTTTGAAGAGTTCGGCAAGGATCTTGCCGATTCCGGGGCTGTACTCGCCTCCGGCGAGGAGATGGGGGGGGATCAGGTATGTTCCCCGCGTAAGGCGGAGAATCAAACCGGAACCGGATAAACGCCGGAAGAGATCAGCCTCCTGTTCACCGGAAATACCCAATGGAGAGAGCAACTGCCCAGTCCGGATAGTCGTCAATCCCTTGAGCTGCGCGTAGGAGAAAAATCGCAGCGACAAATCTCCAAGTACTTTCCCGTTCTGTTTCATGTTATTTTCGCTTAATGGGTTCATAGCCCATTAACTAAAAATAAGATGAAACAATGTATTTTGTCAAATCCATTCTCTCACCCGTTCAACCCCTTCACCGGCTCCGGAATTTCCCCCAGCTTGACGTAGCTCCCTTAACCCCGTCGTCCAGTCTATTTCCACCCGCTGGGCTGCTGGAGGTACACGTTCATGAAGAGGCTCAGCGTGTCAGCTTCGCAATCGCGCACAAGCGATACGGCAAGGGGTACGGGAAGGTCAAAGGCGTCTATCAACGCGGCGTAGCCCGCGGGCGTGCCTTCCTCCGGGAGCGTGACGCCGCGAAAAACCGTTACAGATCCTGAA
>CAZPZF010000136.1:0-9061 GCA_964590705.1 uncultured Spirochaetales bacterium
ATGCTCGAGGACGAGCCGGGGTCCGTGCCGCTGGCCGGCGGGACCTATCTCCTCATGAGACAGCAGTCAAAGGCCTTTATCTTCCCTCCACATGTGATCTCCCTGCGGGGAGTCGACGAGCTCGGCCGGATCACGAGGCGCGAACGCTTCCTGGAAATAGGAAGCATCGCCTCGAGCAGCCGAATCTTGGAGGTCGGCAGGCACCTCCTGCCTCGACCGATCCTCCTGGCCCTTTCCAGCATCGGGAACGGGCCGATCAGGAACATGGCGACTCTGGGGGGCAACATATCGGTTCCCGATACGAGACTCTCCGCCTTCCCGGTCCTCTCCATCCTTGACGTCCAGACCGAACTCCGAGAGTCCTCTTATCAGCGATGGGTGCCCGTAAGCCAGCTCTTCGATCCCGATGACGGAATCCGGCCGGGCGAGACGGTGACCAGGATTCGGATCCCATTCGAACAGTGGAGCATCCACACCTACAAGAGGATCGGTTCACCGCACACGGGGAGCTCGGAGTCGGTGTCTTTCTGCGGACTCGGCCGGACGCAGAAGGGAATTCTCACCGATTTCCGATACATCTTCGGCTCCCTGGGCACCTTTGCCCTGCGGAATCAGGAACTCGAGGCTGCCCTCATCGGCCGCAAGCTTCCCCTTCAGGAAAAGGAAATCAGCTGGATGTGCGAAAACATGACTGATGAAATCGAGACGCGCAAAACGACTCTCTCCCTCTACCAGCGGACCGCATGCATCAACCTCTTCTGGTGGTTCCTCAAGTCGCTGGGAACGGAGTGACCGTCTCCTGTCGGACCGAAAACCTGCCGAGGGGAACGTATTTACATCCCGACGACGGACAGGTATAGTGGAGCGCAGATGCCCGATTTCGTTCATCTCCATACCCATACCGATTTCTCACTCCTCGACGGAGCCTCGCGTATCCCGGACATCGTAAAGAAGATAAAAACATCGGGGATGGGCGCCTGCGCGATCACCGATCACGGCAACATGTTCGGCGCCCTTAAATTCTACAAAGAATGCCGAAACAACGGAATAAAGCCGATCATCGGTTCCGAATGCTACCTAACCCCAGACTCCCTCCACGAAAAGAGCGGAACCGAAGGGGGCAACCGCTATTATCACATCATCCTCCTCGCGCGCGACGAAGAGGGGTATCGGAACCTCATCAAGCTCTCCTCGATCGGATATACGGAAGGTTTCTACTACAAGCCCCGTATCGACGACACGGTCCTCGCGGAACATGCGCGCGGCCTCCTCTGCCTCTCTGCGTGCCTGGCCGGCGAGATCCCCGTGATGATCCTGAAGGGAAAGCTCGACGAGGCACGCAGGAAGGCGCAGTACTACCAGGAATTGTTCGGCGAAGGGAACTACTATCTGGAGCTGCAGGACCATGGGCTTCCCGAACAGCGGATCGTGAACCGGGAACTGGTCAAGATGTCCCGCGAAACGGGGATACCCCTCGCTGCGACCAACGACAGCCATTACACGGACAAGGGAGACGCGAACGCGCAGGACATCCTCCTCTGCATCGGCACGAACAAGAAGAAGGCGGACCAGAACCGGATGCGTTTCGCAACGCAGGAGTTCTACCTCAAGACACCCGAGGAGATGGAAGCTGTCTTCCGCGAACTGCCGGAAGCACTCCGGAACACCAGGGAGGCGGCGGAGCGCTGCAGCCTCAGCATACCCTTACCCGGACCCGACCTGCCGGCATACGCGCTTCCGCCTGGTTTTAACTCACCGGACGCCTACCTGCGCCATCTCACGTACGAGGGGCTCCCGAAACGCTACGGCGCCGTCACCGAAACGCTTCGCGCCCGCGCGGACTACGAACTCTCCGTAATCTCGACGATGGGATTCACCGGATACTTCCGCATCGTCTGGGACTTCATCAACTGGGCCCACGAACACGGGCTACCCGTCGGACCCGGCCGCGGTTCCGGCGCCGGCTCGATCGTCGCGTACGCGATCCGGATCACGAATATCGATCCGCTGAAATACAGTCTCCTCTTCGAACGCTTCCTCAACCCGGAGCGGATCTCCATGCCCGACTTCGACGTGGATTTCTGTTTCGAACGCCGTCAGGAAGTGATCGACTACGTGACCCAGCGGTACGGAACAGAAAGGGTCGGACAGATCATCACCTTCGGGACGCTGAAGGCGAAAGCGGTGATCCGGGACGTGGCCAGGGTGCTCGACATCCCCTACGCGGAGTCGGACCACATCGCCAAGCTAATTCACCCGGACCCCAAAATCACCATAGAAGAGGCGATGGAGAAAGAACCCGCGCTCGCGGAAATTCGGACACGCGGAGGAGTCTACGAGGAGCTCTTCGATGCCTGCCTGCGGCTCGAGGGACTATCGCGGCACGCGTCAACCCACGCAGCGGGTGTGGTGATCGGGAAGGAAGAACTCACCTCGTACGTCCCCCTGTACCGCGACCCGAAAACGGGAAGCGTCACCACCCAGTTCACCATGGACCTGCTCGAGGAATGCGGACTCGTGAAGATGGATTTCCTAGGCCTCAAGACGCTTACGCTCATCGTCCATACCGAAGAGCTCATCCGCAGGGGAGGAACCCCCTTCGACATCGCGTCGATCCCCGAGAACGATCAGAAGGCCTTCAAGCTCCTCGGAGAGGGAAGAAGCGCCGGCATCTTTCAGTTTGAAAGTTCGGGGATGCAGGGCATCCTGAAGCGGGCCAAGCCTTCGAGTATCGAGGATCTCATCGCGTTGAACGCGCTGTACCGGCCGGGTCCCATGGAGAATATCGACCAATTTATAGACAGCAAGCTGGGCCGCACTCCCATCACCTACATGCTCCCGCAGCTCGAGCCCATTCTGAAGGAAACCTACGGCGTCATCGTGTACCAGGAACAGGTGATGCAGATCGCTCAGATCGTCGGCGGCTATACCCTCGGCCAGGCGGACATCCTCAGGCGCGCCATGGGAAAGAAGAAACCCGAGATGATGGACCAGGAAAAGGCCAAGTTCGTCGAGGGAGCCGTGAAGCAGGGGTACCGGAAACAGGACGCGGAGACCCTCTTCGACAAGCTGATCCCCTTCGCGAAATACGGGTTCAACAAGAGCCACGCAGCCGCCTACGCGGTTCTCGCCTACCAGACCGCGTACCTCAAGGCCAATTATCCGGCCGAATTCATGGCCGCGAACCTGACGAACGAGATCAACGATACTGACAAGCTCTCCGAGTACATCGCAGAAACCCGCGAAATGGGAATAGAGATCCGTAAACCGGACATCAACCTCTCCGAAAAAACCTTCACCGTGCGGGACGGGGCCATCATCTACGGTCTCGTCGGGATCAAGAACGTCGGTTCCGCGGCGGTGGACGAGATCCTGCGGGTCAGGGAAGCCGAAGGCCCCTTCACGTCCCTGGTCAACTTTCTCGAGCGGATCGATCTCAAGATCGTGAACCGAAAGGTGCTGGAAACCTTGATCCAGTCCGGCGTCTTCGATTCCCTGGGGAACAACAGGGCGACCCTTATGCACAACCTGGAGCGGATCATGGAGTACGTAAGCGCCCAGAAGGAGAGCGCCCGGTACGGGCAGACCTCTCTGTTCGACGCGGGAGAGTGCAGGGAGCTTACGTGCGTGGAACTCGAGGTAATGCCCGAATGGCCTTCGGCCGAACTCCTGCGGCACGAAAAGAACAACCTGGGTTTCTATATTTCGGGCCATCCCCTCGATCCGTACAGGGCGGTCATGGAACGAGTCGGTACGCTGGACCTCTCGAAACTCGACAGAGCGACGCCAAAAAAGACGTACACGATCATCGGACTCGTGCGGAGCGTCCGCGAGATCATCACCAAGACGGGGAAACGGATGGCATTCGTACAGGTCGAGGATCTAAGCGGATCAATCGAACTCGTCTGTTTTGCCGAGACATGGGACGGCGTTCGGTCTTCCATCGCCCCCGAAACGGCGGTAGCGGTCCAGGGGACCGTGGACAATACACGGGGCGATGATCCCAAATTCAAGGTGGAAAAATTCGTGAATCCGGAAGACTTGAAACAAGGAATGGCCCGTGAAGGCCATATCAGGATACCTTCCAACGGCTGCGGGGAGGAGGAGATCGTCTCTCTCAGGTCCTTTCTCTGCGAGAATCCCGGGCAATGCGCCGTCTTCCTCCACCTCGAGGGAAGGGGAGGAGACTCTGTCATCAAGGTCTCCTCGCAGATAACCGTTTCAGGAACAAAGCGGGTCATGGAAGAGCTCCGAAGCCATCCTGCCGTCACCGACGTCTGGCAGGAATGAAATCGGGTTGAACCATACGGTAAGGAGTACACGATGCAGATCGTCATGAGAGTGCTTTCAGGGGCCGTTTCCGTCTACATGCTTCTCCTCCTCCTGCGGATCATGCTCACCTGGTTTCGCGTCACGATCGGAGACAGGCCGTCATTCCTCCTCTCCCGGCTGACCGATCCCTACCTCGGCCTCTTCAGACGGATCGGCTTCCTCAGGACGGAGCGGGTCGACTTTTCACCCATCGCCGCATTTCTCGTTCTGGGGATCCTCGTAAACATCCTGAATACCCTCGCCGCCTACGGAACGATAACCGTTGGCATCGTCCTCGCCATTGTCCTGAACGCCCTGTGGTCCTCGGTCTCCTGGATCGTGACATTCTTCCTCATCCTGGAGATCATCCGCCTCGTCATCCTCCTCGCTGACCGGGGCAGCGTATCGCCGTACGTCACGACCCTCGACATCATCCTCCGCCCTTTCCTCACCTGGCTGTCCGGACTGATCCTTAGGGGGAAACCGATCTCCCACCGGGGGATCCTCATCTACGGGATCGCGGCGCTCCTCCTGGTAAGCGTTCTCGGCAGGCTCCTCATCAGGCTGCTCTCGAACCTCCTTCTGACTCTCCCCTTCTGAGGGGACATCCCGTGTTTCTGCGAGAATGCGGCCAACCCGTTTCCTCCCACCGGGGAGCGGGCCCGAAGAGCACCGCGGAATTGCAAACCGCGGGGATCTCCTCGATAGCGCACCTCCTCCTCTACCTCCCCCGCGGATACGAGGACCGGCTTACCAGACGCCCGATCGCGGCGGCCATGCCCGAAGGATTGGTGAACACCATCGTGGAGGTGGTCGCCCATGACTGGATCGGCTTCGGTCAGAGGAGAACCCTGAAAGTGGCGGTACGGGACGAAAGCGGATACGGGTACCTCCTCTGTTTTGGCAGAAACTTCCTCCAGAATACCCTCGTCATAGGCGGACGGTTCCGGCTCTTCGGCAGCTTCCAGTACCGCTACGGCGAATTCCAGTGTTCCGTATTCGACACGGAGCCGGAGTCACGGGAGCCTTCCCTTTTCTCCCGAGTCCTGCCGATCTATCCCCTTCGCGGGAGCTTGACTCAGGGGGTGTTCAGGAAGCTCATGACCCAGGCGGTTTCCGGATTTGGCGCGCACGTGGAACCGGAGCTTCCGGAAGGACTCGCACGGAGCCGCGGCTTGCTGCAGATGTCCGAACTCCTGAAGCAGACGCACTTCCCCGATACCCCCGGCAGGGCCGAGGAAGCGAGGCGCTCCCTTGCCTACCACGAGCTCTTCTTCCTCCAGCTCGTAGTCGCCCGCCGCAGCGCTTCCCGCGCACAGGTGCAAAAGACACGGGCAATATCCGGAACCGCCCTGGCGGAAAGGCTCCTCAAGCGGCTCCCCTTCAGTCTCACCCCGGATCAGGAGACCACGCTCCGGGAGATTCGGGAGGACCTTTCCAAGCCCTTCCCTATGGCGAGGCTCGTGCAAGGAGAGGTCGGAAGCGGGAAGACTTTGGTCGCGTTTATCGCCGCCCTGTACGCCATTGAAGGGGGAGCTCAGGCGGTTCTCATGGCGCCTACCGAACTTCTTGCCAGGCAGCACGCGGACACCGCGGCGAGGCTTCTCTCACCCCTCGGGATCTCGGTGGCCTACCTCTCCGGCACGATCCGTGACAGCGGCAGAAACGAGCTTCTAAGGAACCTCGAAGCCGGCGGAATCGACCTTCTCATCGGGACCCACGCGGTCTTCTCTCCCGACGTCGCTTACCACAATCTCGGGCTCGTCATCGTGGATGAGCAGCACCGTTTCGGCGTGCTCCAACGGGTGGCTCTGACCGAGAAGGGGCGGTCAGCGGATCTCCTCCTCCTCACGGCCACGCCCATCCCTCGCACCCTCGCACTCACCGCGTTCGGTGATCTCTCGGTTTCGTCCATCAGAACGATGCCCGCGGGAAGAAAGCCCACGCAAACCCATCTCGCGGTCCACGGGAAGGAAGAGAAGGTCTACCGCTGGGTCGCCGATGAGATACGGAGGGGCCGGCAGGCGTATTTCGTGTATCCCCTCATCGGAGAGTCGGAGAAACTCTCCCTCCGGGACGCGGAAACCATGTACCGGCGCCTGTCGGAGAAGGTCTTCCCGGGGGTAACGGTAGGCCTCATCCACTCGAGGCTCCCCGAAGAGAATAAGCGGGAGATCATGGCCTCGTTCACTGCCGGAAAAACCGCGATCCTGGTCGCCACGAGCGTGGTGGAAGTCGGCGTGGATGTTCCGAACGCCACCTGCATGGTGGTGGAGCACGCGGAGCGTTTCGGACTCTCCGCCCTCCATCAGCTTCGGGGCCGCGTGGGAAGAGGAACGGAGCAGTCCTATTTCTTCCTTGTCTATGATCCCGCGCTCACAGAGGACGCCAAGCGAAGGCTCATGGTGATGAAGGAAAGCTCCGACGGTTTCATGATCGCGGAGGAGGATCTCCGAATCCGCGGCCCCGGCGAAATCCTGGGAGTCAGGCAGTCGGGAGAATTCCGTCTCCTGGCCGCAGATCTGACACGGGACGCCGATCTTCTTGAGCACGCCCGTGATGACGCCATGTCCATCGTGGAGTCGGACCCGGGTTTTCTCAAGCCCGGAAACGAGGTCCTTCGCGAGGTCTTCAGGAGGGCCAGGCCATACGAGGATGATTTCCTGGAGGGAGGCTGAGACATGATCGGGCACATCATCGGATACATCGGGCTGGGCATGGCGGGGATTCTTGTTATCCTCCTTGCCGCCGCGGTCATCAATACCCTTCGCATCAAACTCCCCCCGCCGGCCAGCCCCCTCGCACATTCCATTGCGACCGCGGTGAGACACGGTGAACGGCTCGCCCGCATGATCAGGATACCATCCTTATCGAAGCGGGAGGACGAGGATCTCTCGGAATTCCGTAGGCTTCACCGGACTATAGAAGAGCTTTTCCCCCTGGTGCACGAGCGCCTTGAACGGATCGACCTTTCCGGCAACCTCCTCTTCCGCTGGAGAGGCAGAGACACTGGCAGGCGTCCCATCCTGTTCATGGCGCACCAGGACGTTGTTCCCGCTTCCC
Organism: uncultured Spirochaetales bacterium; assembly: GCA_964590705.1. Classification (GTDB taxonomy): domain Bacteria; phylum Spirochaetota; class Spirochaetia; order CAZPZF01; family CAZPZF01; genus CAZPZF01. The sequence continues at coordinate 7,375 of CAZPZF010000136.1, forward strand.
CGGAAGGCTGGACCCATCCGCCGTTCGCGGGAACGATTGAGAACGGCCTTCTCTACGGCAGGGGCGCGTTGGACAGCAAGTGCAATGGCTACGCGCAGCTCGAGGCGATCGAGCAACTCCTCGGGGAGGGACATCTCCCGGCCTTCGACGTCTACGTGGAAATGTCGATCAACGAGGAGATGGGGGGAGAAGGGGCGCTCATCGCCGCGAGATATCTGAGCGAACGGGGAGTTCGTCTCTCTCTCGCCATGGACGAGGGAGGTCTCGTCCTCGACGTGCCCATAAAGGGAATGGACCGTCCCTACGCGGTAATCGGCGTGGTGGAGAAGGGCTATATGGACGTGAAGGTAAAGGCGAAAAGCCTGGGCGGTCACTCCAGTACGCCGCCCCGCAACACCCCCATCGCCCGCCTCGCGGAGTTCGTCCACGAGATCGAAACCCGAAGACCTTTTCGCAGGGTGATGATGAGGGAGGTCGCGGAGATGTTCGCGAAACTCGCGGGGAGCTTTCCCTTCGGGATGCGCCTCCTTCTCGGCAACCTATGGCTCTTCAAACCCCTTGTCATGGCCGTGATGCCCCGCCTCTCTCCCTTCGGGGAGGCCCTGCTTTCGACGACCTGTACGTTTACCATGTGCGGGGGTTCGGACGCGGCAAACGTCATCCCCTCGGAAGCTTACGTGGTCGCCAATCTGCGCACCAGCCCGCGCCAGGACTGCGCGCAGTCTCTCGCGGTCCTCGAACGAGTCGCTGCACGGCACGGCCTGACCCTCGAGGTCCTGCTCCGGCGGGAACCGTCGCCGTGCACCGATACCCGCGGAAGCGTGTATCGCGAGGTCGCCGAGATCATCGGAACCTGCTTTCCGGAAGCGGGAATCGCCCCCTATTTCGTCATGGGCGGCACAGACGCCCGCCATTTCCACGTGGTGACGGACAACGTCCTCCGCTTCACTCCCATCCGGACAACCTCGAAGCAGCTGGAAACCTGCCACGCCGTGGACGAGAACGTGAGCATCAGCTCCCTGGCCGAAGGAGTGGAGTTCTACAAGTACTTCATCAGGAACTGGAGGGGATAAACCGATGAGGGTCACCGGAGGAGTCTACCGGAGCAGGATCGTCAAGTGCCCGAAGGGGATTATCAGGCCGAGCATGGATCGGATGAGGGAATCCCTGTTCGCCATCCTCGGCGATCTCGGCGGTTCCTCGTTCCTGGACCTCTTCAGCGGGTCGGGAATCATCGGCATTGAGGCTGCCTCCAGGGGCGCGGAACCGGTCGTGTGCGTAGAGCGCGACGCGGGAAAGCGACCCGTTATTCTAGAAAATCTTTCGATGGTGAAAAGCTCGATCACCCTGCGGATCATGAACGTCGAACGGTTCATCAAGGGCTGTTCGCAGCACTACGATTACATCTTCCTGGATCCTCCCTTTGCCATGAAGGGAAAGGAGGAACTCGTGGCGGCCGCCGGCGGCCTACTCGCGCCGGACGGAACCCTTATGATCCATCACCCCAAGGAGGAGATCCTGCCCGAGAGGATCGGGGGATTATACCGCGCGGACCGCAGGGTCTACGGCGGTTCGATCCTGTGCTTCTACCGGCTGGAGTCCAGGGATAGCCGTGAAACGGGGACTGACGCGGGCGGCACCGATGTCTTTACCGATCGACGCAATCGGCCCAACGAGCCCAGCGGTC
>CAZPZF010000137.1:0-8667 GCA_964590705.1 uncultured Spirochaetales bacterium
TCTGGAAATCTTTCTCCTGGAGCTGTTCCTTCTTGCTCTTCTGATAGACCGGTTTCTTCTTCGCCTTAAAAAACTTCTTGCTCGCGGTCCTATTGTCAGGGGTCGCGGTGTCCGGTTCTTTTCTTCCGCCCGGGCCTTTATTGAACCCGCCGGGTCGGTTGTACCCGCCCGAAGGGCCGCCGGGCCTGTTGAACCCGCCGGGCCGGTTGTACCCGCCCGAAGGGCCGCCGGGCCTGTATCCGCCCGAGGTTCCGCCGGGCCTGTTGTATCCTCCGGAACCGCCGTATCCGCTCGAGGGACCGCTTGGTCTGCCATACCCACCTGAGGATCCGCCCGGCCTACCTATGCCTCCTGCAGGTCCTCCTGACCGATTGTACCCACCAGGAGTTCCCCCGGTTCTGTTGTATCCACCCTGGGATCCGGAGGATGGCCGCTGACCGCCATAGGAACTGCTCCGGTTTTGCCCGGATCTCTGGCCTTGTCCTTGATCGTAGCTGTCGCGGCCCTGCCTGGGTGGATAGGATCTCTGCTGTTGAGGACGATTTCGGTTTTCATAGGTGCCTTGATCCCTGCCAGTGGGACGCTTGTCTGGAGCCGGGGGTGGCGAGGCGGGTTTGATCGATGGCTGTACCGGCGCCTGCGGCTGTGCCGCCGTCTGCTGGAAAAGGGAGCTTTTGTCAGCTAGAGGAGCGCCCGCTGTCGTCTGTGCCGAAGCGGAATCTCGTGTGGGTTCGGCAGATGCCGGAGGAACGGGTACTTGGGCAGACGCTACAGGTTTTTCCCTGGCAGGTTCGAACCTGGCCTCTTCCGCGGTTGTGGGAGCTTCGGATTTAGCCACAACCTTGGGTACGGGTTTCTTGACAGGAGTCTTCTTCTTGACGACGACGACCTTTTTCTTGTCCTGCTTGGCCTGTTGCTGCTTGGAATCGGATCCTGGTTCCGTCTTCTGATGCTTGATCAGCGTGGCTTTGGGTTTCTCTCTCTTTTCCTGTTCTTCAGACATACCTCACCTTTACTCTTCTTCCGAATCCTCAGCTTCCTCTTCGATCTCGAAGCTTAATCCTACCCCGCAGTTTGGGCAAGAGGTCATATCGACGGTGATCTCCTTTCCGCATTCGGGACAGTAGTAAATTTCCTCTTCCTCATCCTCGGTTTCTTCCTTTTCCTCTTTCTCTGCCGTGGGCGCCTGCGCCTGCTCTTCTTCGATGATGTCGACGTTCTCCATGAGGATGGACTTGATCGTCAGTACGTCCTGCGCGGTGATCCCTTCGAGTTTCGCGATTTCCTCGTCGGACATGGCGATGAGATTTTCTATGAGCTCGATGCCGTGCTGGCGGAGCAGTTCGACGATCCGTGGAGGAATGTCCGGAAGCTCGGATATCGTGGTGATCTCCTCCTTTTCCTCTTCGCTCATATCGGAGAAAAGGGACTCGACCGCTTTCTTCGTCTCAGCGGCGATATCCATTTCGGCGAACTGGGCTTCTGTTTTTACGTCGATATTCCAGTCAACGAGACGGTTGGCGAGACGTACGTTCAGCCCCTGTTTCCCGATGGCGAGCAATAGCTGGCCCTCGTCGACGACGGCGAGAGCCTGGCGCTTCGCTTCGTCGAGGATAATAACGGTATTCACCTCGGCGGGGCTGAGCGCGTTCATGATGAAGTTGCGTGGGTCGATATCGTATTTCAGGATGTCGACCTTCTCGCCCTCCAGTTCCCGTACGATGGCCTGGATCCTCACGCCCTTCATGCCGACACATGCGCCGACTGGATCGACATCCTCCCTGTTAGAATAGACAGCGATTTTCGTGCGGTATCCCGGCTCGCGCACGAGCTTGAATATCTCCACGGTCTTGTCGTAGATCTCGGGGACCTCGAGCTCGAAGACGCGTTTCACGAATTCGGTGTGCGTTCGCGACAAGACGACCTGAAGGCCTGAAGGCGTCTTGTTGACCTCGTAAATGAGGGCTTTAATCCTGTCGTTCGGGCGGTAGTTCTCCCTTGGCGACTGGTATTTCTTCGGCAGGATCCCCTCGGTCTTGCCCAGGTCGACATAGATATTGCCGTTGCGCTCCCGTTGGTAATACCCGATGATCATCTCCCCTACTTTGTCCCGGTATTCCGAGTACAGGGTATCCTTCTGGATTTCCCGGAGGGTCTGCTTGGCCTTCTGTTTGGCGCTCTGCACGGAAAGCCTGTCAAAGTCCTGGGGGTTGATCTCGATGAGAAGTTCGTCGCCGATTTCACATTCGTCGTTGTATTCGAGTGCTTCCTTCAGTTCGATTTCAGTCACCGGATCGTCGATCTCCTCGACGATCTTCTTGCGCGCGAACATAGTTACGCTGTTTCCATCCTCGCTGAACCGAACAACGGCGTTGTCCGCGGCGCCGTATTTCCTCTTGTACGCGGCGAGCAGGAGGTCTTCGATCGTCTTCATGACGAGTTCCTCCGATATTCCCCTGTCTTGCACGAGTCCCTTGATCGCTTCTCCCAGTTCGGAAGTCATAGGTTTTCTTATCCTCCTATATATTCCAGTCGAGCTTTCTGTATGTCGGCAAACCGTATCGTCACGGCGCCGCTTGGTGTTTGGAGCGTCAGGGAAGAATCGTCGGTTTCCCCGATGACGCCTGTCTCCCATTCGGTCCTTCCCTGCACGAGTATCCTAGCCCCGCGGCCCGTAAAAAGCGCGAATTCGTCCGATGACTTGATATTCCTCGTAAGGCCGGGCGAGGAAACCTCGATATTGATATCACTTCTTCCAAGGCTCGCTTGGAGCCGGGGAAGAAGCGTCTTATGCACTTTGGCGCATTCGTCGATGGAGACGCCTCCCTTCCTGGAGATAACGATCCTGATCTGCAGGGAATCCCGTGTGGGTCTGCTCGTGCATTCGACGAGATCGATGCCCATGTACGCGAGGATGGGGCCGAGCGTTGTCTCGACCGCGGTATCTTTCTCTCTTCTCTCCATGCTCCTGCGCCTATCCCCGGGCCCGTTTCCCTTCGCGCCGGTATCCGTGCGGCAGCGGCTATAAAAAAGGAGTCGAACCTTCGACTCCTCTCGGCGAACCCTTCAGGATGTTGATCCATCCTACCAGGTTCTTCCGCCTTCGTCAACCAGGACGTCTGACGGCGACGGTTTCATTCTTCCATGGCGATGGTGACAGCGTATACCGATTCAGCTCCCGCTTCCCTGAGCACCATGGCGCATTCGTCGAGTGTGGAACCGGTTGTGAAGACATCGTCGATGAGCACCAGTTTTTCCGGAAGGCGCGCCCGCGGCCGAACAAGACTGATTCTGCCCGCAAGATTGCGCCGGCGTTCCTCTCGTGAGAGATTCTTCTGCGACGCGGAGCCATGCCTTCTCAGGCACCTGATTACCGATTGTGAGTGGCTGCGGCCGAGCTGCCAGGCGATCCTCTCCACCTGGTCCCACCCTCTTCTCCGTATGTTCGCGGCTCTTCCAGGAACTGGCACGACAGGAATCCCCGAGAATTCCTTCTCCAGAATTTTGGCAATCCTGGCGGCGAAAAAGCGGGAGAGAGAGATGAAATTTCCGAATTTATACGCCCATAAAAGGTCCCGGACAGCCGAATCGTAGAGGAAAAGGGAGACAGAACGGGTGAAATGAAACCCGCGTTCACGGCACCTCGCGCATATCAGCCGCTCGCTCGACAGAGGGATGCTGCAGATCGAACAGGTCGTACCTGGTTCGAGGCCGCGCTCCGGGAAGAGTTTTTCGCAGGCTTCGCACAGCGGCATGGTCTCGATGAACAGCGCCTTCCCGCAGATGGCGCACTGATAAGGAGCGATGAGGGAATAAAGCGGCGAGAAGATCGCCGGCAATAACGGTTTCATGTCCTCCGTTACAGGGGGAAACGGCCTGCCGCTTGTCGACTCGTGCCGATCAGGGCTTTTCCCCGGTGAGACGCGCCTTCCATTCCGCGATGCGGTTTAGCGCCTTGAGAGGGGTGAGGGTGTCCACACGAGCGGACCGGATCTCCCTTTCGATCAATTCCCATTCGGGGAAGAGCAGGGAGCCTCCGGAATATCCACCCGGAACGGGTAGGCCGGTATTCTTTCGCCCCGCATCGCCTTCCGTGGAAAGCGAGGGGGCGGCGGCCAGAAGTTCCTCGGCGCGGACGATCACGGGCTCGGGAATGCCGGCGAGCTTAGCGACGTGGACGCCGTATGAATTGCTGGCCGGGCCGGGGATGACATGTTTGAGAAAGTGGATATCCCTGCCGTCGTCGGCGACCTGGAGCGAGTGGTTCTCCATCCCTTCGCGCGAGAGCTGGGTCAGCTCATGGAAATGGGTGGCGAACAGGGTTCTGGCTCCGATTCGATCCATGAGACACTCGGAGACTGCCTGGGCAATGGCGAGACCATCCCGCGTACCCGTACCTCTTCCCACCTCGTCCATGATGATGAAACTTTTCCGGGTGGCGCTGCGGAGGATATAGGCGGTTTCGTTCATCTCTACGAGAAAGGTCGATTCTCCACGCGCGACGTTGTCCTGGGCGCCTACCCTGCAAAAGATACGGTCGACAATGCCGATGACCGCTTCGTCGGCCGGCACAAAAGAGCCGATCTGGGCCATGATGACGCTGAGCGCGTTCTGACGGAGATAGGTTGATTTTCCCGCCATGTTCGGTCCGGTTATGAAGATGAAGTGGGTGCCCTCCGTATCCATGGAGAGCGAGTTCGACACGAATTCGCCTGTCGGCAGGTGAGCCTCTACCACGGGGTGCCTGCCGTTCCGTATCGAGAGGATCCCGTTCGACGTGATCTCAGGCTTGGTATACCCGTGGACTGTCGCCCCCTGAGCGAGCGCCGCGATACAGTCCAGTTCCGCGATGAAGGCCGCTGCCCTGAGAAGCGCAGCTGTCTTTTTCTTCGTTTCGTCGCGTATTTCCAGGAAGAGCCGCTTTTCCAGTTCGACGATCCGTTCGGAGGCGTTGTTCAGCTCCGTCTCGATGCTGATCAGGTCGTCCGTGGTGAATCGCTCGCCTCCAACTAGAGACTGGCGGCGGATGAAGTGCTGCGGTACGAGCTGGCTGTTCGCTTTGGTGACTTCCAGGAAATAGCCGATGATCCTGTTATAGCGGATCTTCAGCGAGGAGATCCCTGTCCGTTCCCGTTCCCTCTCAAGGTAATCCCCGAGCACGGTCTGCGCGTTTTTCTTCAACTCTTTCAGTTCATCGAGGCTTGCGTCATACCCCGCACGTATCATGCGGCCCTCGGTGAGGAGAATTGAGGGATCTTCAAGGATGGACCGGGAAAGGAGCTCCCCGAGGCCGGAAAGAGTGTCCCAGTCCTCCACGGCAAGGGTGTCAAGATATGCTCCCTTTTCGCCGAGGATCCGTCTGATTTCCAACGCGGAGCGAATTGAATTACGGATGCCCAGGAGATCCTTGGCGTGGGCCTTGTCCATGGCCACGCGCGCGGAGAGCCTTTCGATATCGAGAACCGCTTTCAACGCACCCCGCAGCTGAGAGAGGGTTTCCTGGCTGCGGTAGAGGAACTCGACGCGCCTCTGTCTCTCCTGGATCTCGGCCACGGACAGGAGCGGATTCAGGATCCAGTTCCGCAGTCTCCTCGCTCCCATAGAGGTCACGGTATGATCCAGCGTTTCCAGCAGCGTGTACCGCCTGCCACCGTCCTGGAGGTTGCGGACCAGTTCAAGATTCCGCTGCGTGGCCTCGTCGATGGTGAGGAACGAGTCATCAGACCGGAGTCTCACCTCCCGGATATGCGCGAGGATCGTCTTCGACGTCTCCCCGACGTAATCCAGGAGGATGCCGGCGGAAAACAGAGCGGGGTCGTCGTCTTCCAGTCCGAATCCCTTGAGATTCGCCACCCCGAATTGTCGTTTCAGGGTCGATGCGGAAGAATCCAAACCGAAAGACCAGTCCGGGTATCGGTTCACGATCAGATCCTGGCGCTCCGAAAAGACCCGTGCAACAACCGGATCCGCGGCGAAAAGGGAATCCTGGACGATCGCCTCTTTCGGTCCGAGCCTGAGGAGTTCCCGTTTCAGAACAGCTTCCCGCTCCGTGAACGGATGGGAGGAAACCACGAATTCCGCGGTCGACAGATCCAGCCATGAGAGTGAGAGCGTATCTCCCGTCTTGGCGACGGAGATGAGGTAATTCCCCGCGTTCTTGTCCAGAAAGGTTTCGTCCACCACAGTTCCCGGCGTGAGGATCTCGATCACCTCCCGTGAGGCGATCCCCTTCCCCTTTTCCGGCATTGCGGTCTGCTCGCAGATTGCGATTTTCTTTCCCGAGCGGAGAAGCCGAGCGATATAGGAAGATGCGGCGTGGTACGGGATGCCGCACATGGGCACCCCGTTCCGGGAAGTCAGCGTGATGTTGAGAAGACCGCTTACCAGGTGCGCGTCCGTGTCGAACATCTCGTAGAAATCGCCGAGCCTGAAAAACAGGATCGTGTCCCGATGCTGTTCCTTGATCCTCCGGTATTGACGCATCATCGGTGTTGAATCTGACATGGTATCTGGATTATAGTGGATGGGGTATCCCTCTACAAGACGCGGATTCCGGGCGATGCGAAACGGAGGGTGTTCTCTGCAGGTGATGATGGAACAGATGCTCTACCGTGAAAAGGATGGCGTTCTCTACCTGAAAGCGGTCGGGCATATCACCGCCGCGATCTGCCCGGCGTTGAAGCGGCTCGTTTCCGACAGGCTGAGCCTGATCAAGGAAATTGCTGGCGTTGCCGTTGATCTTTCCGAATGCACGTACATGGATTCCACGTTCCTCGGACTCCTCGTTGGTTTCAATAAAGAGGTTCTCAGGCGTATCGGAGCGCGTTTATCCGTGTACGGAGTCAGCGATGAGTGCCGAGAACTGCTGCGGAATCTCGGCATCGACAGACTGGTGGACATGCCGCATGAACAGCTTGTTTTTCCTCCTGACATGGAGGAAGTGCGGAGCGCGGACAGGATGTCCGCGTCTCTGCTTCTAAAGGCGCATGAGGATCTCATGGACATCTGCGAGAGAAACAAGAAACAGTTTGCAGCGCTGCACGCCATCCTCAGGAAACAGGCCGGAGACCCCGCGGACTGATCTTACTGGGAGGCCTTGCCTCCGTATGCCCGAAGATACGCCAATACCTTTTCCGTGATATTGACCTCGGTACTCCACCACATGATGTCCCGGTCATCGCTGTTGAAGATCAGGGTGAAGCCTTCGTTTTCCGCCACGTAGTTGATCGCCTTTCGGAGTTCTGCAGCGAAGTCGTGAGACTGGAGGAGACGGTCCCGCTTGGCTTTAATCTGGTTGTACTTGACCGTCCGATACTCCTGAATGTGCTCCTGCAGCTTGAAGATCTCGGAGTCCATCCGAAGCGCTGTTGCCGAGTCTCCCGCGTTTTCCGCGGCAAGCTTGCGCTCGCGGTAGGTGTTGAGGAGTGCCATCTTTTCCGCGATGTACTCCTCGTAGATCCTCGTTTCCTCCTCGATTTCACGCCAGGCCTTGGATTCGGCGTAATACGCCTGTACGATCTGCGAGATGTTCACGATTCCGATCTTGGAGAGGGGCTCGCTGACCGCGGTGCCGATGAAGAGAACAAGCAGAGCCGTGATTACGAAGATCCTTTTCATGAACCCCTCCTTCCTAGAACAGGTCGATATTGAACGAAACCACGAGGTCGAGATCCAACGGGGACAGGATCGCGGAATCGCTGGACTGCCATTCGACGGCGCCGTCCTGGATCTCGAAGCGCTTCACGAGGTACAGGCCGATCGGGAGTTGGGGAATTGTGAGCCTGGCCCCGCCTCCGAAGGAGAACAGGAAGTCCTCAAAACTGAAATCGAGGATCCCCTCGACCGTATCGTACGGCGCGGTCGCGCTGATGAAGAAGTCCCACCAGATGAAGTCCTCGGCAAGAGGGATGCGCAGTTCGATCCAGTTGTCCCAGATGGCCCTCTGGTAGTAGATCGTGTCCCACCCCCTGGCCGTGATCATGCCGTCCACATAGAGGAGGTCGCTCTTCTCCGTGTTCGTTCCCCAGATCCAGGCGCCGGTATCATCCTTGTAGTATTGATCGAAGACGAGGGAGAGCGAGGACCGCAGGGCGAGAACCATTTTAAAATTCCACTCTTTAAACGCCGGTACGTCGAAGAGCGTGAGGAAGAACTCCCCTTTCACCTGGTTCTTGATATAGTCGCGGGTCGAGGGGAGGAAACCGCCCGTGAAGGGCACCGTGTCCTTGAAGTACACTCCCGAGGAGGGGTTGTGCATGAGATCCCGCGTGTCGTAGGAGAAGGAGCCCCAGAGTTTCGTAATCGGCTGCCATTCGTTTAGATTCTCGCGCGTGGTGGGATTGAAGGGCCGGTAGAATGCCTCGTTGTAGATGACCTTCTTGAGGGAGGTTTCCGCGCCCGTGCCTACCCCGAACCTGCCGACCGGCGTGTAGAATTTGTATCCGGTGCTCAGGCCGAGAGACATCTCCCAAGTCTCGTAGGTCATGAGATAGGTATCCGGAATCTCGTTGTCCGCGTAGTCGTAATCGGTCAGAAGATCGTACTTGTCGATCTGCTCCTCAGTTGGGATTCCGGGAAAGGCGTCGCCCGCCTCATAGGAGGTTCCTTCGTACTCCTCGTCGTCGGAAAAAACGTAATGGCCGTCGTACGGATCAGGAAAGTCGTAGT
>CAZPZF010000137.1:8677-9046 GCA_964590705.1 uncultured Spirochaetales bacterium
CGAGAAGATGGGCGCAAGGATATCCTGAGCCACCTCCGAAACCGTGTCGTGCTCGAAGGAGAGCGTTACTCCGCCGGACCATCGCTTGCCGAACAGCCAGTTCTCCAGGAAGCTGAACGAGAGTTCCTGGGAATCGCCGGATATCTCCGTCGTCGCCGCCAGCTCCTGGCCCCTGCCGAGGAAATTGGTATCGGCGACCTTGACGAAACCGGTTACGGGGAATTCCCCCGCGGTTCCGGTGAAGGTCACGCCGAAGTTAAGGTCGAGGGTCTTGCCCTCCTCCACGTTGATGATGAGATCCATGAGCCCCTCGGAGCTTCCCTGCGGGTAGTCGAGCGTGATATTCGAGAGGAATTGGAGGTTGGGCAG
>CAZPZF010000138.1:0-8969 GCA_964590705.1 uncultured Spirochaetales bacterium
GACGGGGGAAGCGCGCAGCATGGTGGCCGGGGTGAATTTCCGGGAGGCGATAGCCGCAGCATAGTACAGAGGTTTGAAGGCGGAACCGGGCTGTACATACGCGTCGACGGCGCGATTAAATTTCTTCGTCTTGAATTCACTTCCCCCGATCATGGCGAGTATGTACCCGGTATCATTCTCAATGGTGATAAGGGCCCCTTCCACGGTGGTCTTCACCACCTCTTCTCTGGCTTTATTGAAGGCCATGGAGGAAACAAAAGTGATTTCGTCCGATCCCATCAAGAAAGAGACGAGGCTTACGACAGGGTTGATGTGCGGGTGATAGTATTTTAGCGCGTTCTTCTTATGGGTGGTTCCCGCCACGCTGATATCCTCGATATTGAAGGCAAGGGAGAGGAGATCGATGATGGGTACGAAGGCTGTGTTCGTGTAACCGAGCCTCTGCTGGGAGTTGCTCTGGTAGGTTGAGTTCGCCTTTGCAAGGCCCCGCGACAGGATCTCTTCAGCGGCTTGTTGGTAAGAAAGGTCGAGGGTCGTGTGGACGATGAAACCTTCCTCGTTGATGTTGATGAGGGAGCCGAGAAGCATCTCCTCGAGCTGGAGTCGAACGTATTCGGAGAAATACGGGGCCCGGCTCTCGTTTGCGAAATAGGCGCTTGCGATATTGGATCTGGTGAAGGAGGAGGAATTCCAGTACTCCTGGAACGACTGCTCGGCCTCGTCTGCCGTGATATAGTTGTTGGCCACCATGAGGTCGAGGATTTCCCGTTGCCTTTCCTTGGCGGCGTTCGGGTGGTTGATCGGAGAGTATTTCGTCGGACTGGCGAGCTGAACGACGAGGATGGCGGATTCGGCGGCGGTAAGCTCGCGCGCCGAATGGCCGAAGTAGAATTGGGACGCTGATTCGACGCCGTAGGTGTTGTGGCCGAAGTAAACCGTGTTCACGTACAGTTCAAGAATCTCGTACTTCGTGAGATTCCGTTCCATCTGAAAGGCCCACCAAAGCTCCTTCAGCTTCCGCTTTATCGAGATGTCCTTCCTGTCCGCGTAGAGGTATCCCGCGATCTGTTGGGTGAGCGTGCTTCCGCCGGAGAAGAATTGGCCGGTAACGATATTCCATGCGGCGCGTATAAGACCGCCTAGGTCGAACCCTTTATGCTTGAAAAAGTTCTTATCTTCGCGCGCGATCAGGGCGTAGATAAGGGTCTTTGGCAATTCCTCGACCGGCACTATCTCGCGTTTTTCCTCGGCGAAAAACTCAGTGATGAGGGCGCCGTTGCGGTCCAGGATCTGGGAGGGAATGGCGGGTTTGTATTCCCCCAGCTTCTGCCGTATCTGAATATTTCGTGTTTCCGCAAGGGCGAGGCCAAGGCCGATCCCCAGGATAAGGGCGAGAAGAACCGCTCCTCCCAAGAGTATTTCTACGGCCCTTCTCTGATGTTTGCTGAAACCCATGGGCTTACAGTATGGGCGGGCACCCCTTTTGTCAAGCCACGGCGGGAGCCCGGAATACTCAGAGTAAGGCCGTTTCTTGCCGGCCTTGGGAAATGAAAAGCGGAGGCTTTATGCCAAAAAAAGGGCCGATTCTTGGAGAAAGAATCGGCCACTTCTTTTGGGTCGGAGCCTTGCATAGTAAACTGGGAGGGGAACTATACTTGGCACCCGACATCTTGATTATCGACAATAATCCAGAAAGGTTAAGGAGCAATTTGCAGGATATCGTTCAGTGCTGGGGAGCGGAGAGGATCTCTTGAATGGCGATATCGAGCAGGATCGAGATGCTGTAGGTTTTCCCCTTTTCGGCGGTGAATTTTCTGCTCAGAGTGTACTCTCCAACCGTGAAGACGACCGTATGCGGACCCTCGGTAACCTCGAAAGGAACGGCGGTCTGGCCTTCGAAGCGTTTACCGTCGAAGAAAATCTGAGTCCCTTTGGGCGCTTCTATGGAAACCATCGGAACGAGAGGAATAAGCGTAACGTCAAGTTCAGTGAGAACTCCTTGTTCAATGCCGAACGAGAGGTTGATATTCTGATACCCCGACGATTCTATCCGGAGGTGGTGGATACCGATGGGGAGGACAACCTTGCCGTCGATCCCAGCGAATGGTTTCTCATCGATCATGACCGAATAGGAACCGGCAGAAGGTGAAGTCTCGTGTATCCTGAGAATGAGAGATCCGGAAGGGGCGGATACAGCTCGGATGGCGATTTCAAACCTGCCCGCAATCGCCTCGGGGGGGATCCCTTTCATCACCGGGAGGATCGTCATGAAAAGGGGCATCTCCTCGGGAAGAACGGGAAAGGGAAGAAGAACGGTTCCCAGCCCTCCTGCCATGGTATGCGCTTTTCTGAGAGGCACGAGGTAAAACACCTTGATGCCGGTGGGAATCAGTTCAAAGGCACTTCGCGTTCCGGTGTAGGATCGTAGTGAAAGGGAAGGAAGAGGCTCGACGGATTTATAGAGATACCAGGCGAAGCTGTCCCTGTATTGACGGATAACGGGGGGGATTCTGACCTCGATTTCGATACCGTCGATCATGGAGAGGTCGGCCGGAGGGAGTACGGCCACGAGATCCTCGAGACCGATGGTAAGGATTACCGGTTGGTCGGGCTTGGGAGTGACGATTGCGACAAGAGGACCCCTGATCGAATCGGGCATCGCTATGAGGGTCGGGAAGAGGATGAATGCGGCGATCAACAAGACCTTCTTCATTGGGTGTTCCGAGGCAAAAGAGAGGCGGGATTCACCGCCTCCCCGTTTTTCCGTATCTCGAAGTGGAGATGCGGCCCGGTGGATAGTCCGGAACTTCCCACCGTCCCGATAATCATACGTGAATGAACGGTTTGATTCAACTGGACAAGGACCGTTTCGAGATGCCCGTAAACGGTCTCATACCCCCCCTGATGACCGATGATCACATAGTTGCCGTACACAGGATCATAGCCCGTTTCGATGACGGTTCCCTCGCGTGCGGCGATGATCTCCGTGCCGCGAGGCGCGGCCAGGTCGATCCCGCGGTGAAATGAGAGGTCTCCGCTTCCAAAAGGATCATGCCGTATTCCGAAGCTCGATGAGACGACGCCGCCGGTCCGCAGCGGAAAGCGGAACAGGATTCCCAGGAAGTAGGAGAGCTCGATCGGTGTGAAGCGCGCCCCCGGCACGTAGCGCAGATCCCGTTTCCTGCCGTCGGGAAGGAGAACCTGGACCGGGATCCCCGTCGACGGATCGCGCGACGCGGCTATCATCATCTCGATGTCGTTTTCCGGCCTTTCCGCGATGAAAACGCCGGGAAGGTTGGGAACGAGAATGAGCAGGCCCGGCTGGATCGATTTTGCCGAGGGAAACCCGTTGAGGAGCGTGATGCTTTCATAGGAGAGATTGAAACGGGCCGAGATGCCATAGAGATCCTCTCCCGGCTTGACACGATAGGAGTAGAACAGGATGGGAGGGATCGGGTTACCAGTCTTCATGTTTCTGTAGAAGAGAGCGATATCCTCGGACAATTGCCGGAAGAGGATGTTCGATTCCGCAAGTTCTGTGATTTCGGGGTAGGGAGACGGTCCCGGGTGCGCGGGATTGCCCTGGGAATGGAGAACCTGCGGTCCTTGAGCGAAAGCCCAAACGATCGTGAAAGGCAGAAGGGATAAACGCGCTTTCATCATTCCCCGGCCGAAAGCTCTTCAAGGATCGACCGGTACTGGTCCGCCTCGGCATCCTTTCCAAGAGCCTCCGCTTCAATGACGATCTGGGCAAGACTCCTCCTACTCTCATCGAGCATGCCGAGGCTTCGGTAGATCGTGAACGCCCGCTGGAAGTGGTCGAAGGCTTTCTCGTGGTTGCCCTGGCGCTGGAAGACCGACGCGATGGCGTGGAGGTCAGAGGCGATCCCGCGGGAATTCTCGGCGGCCTTGTCGCTCGCGAGCGCCTGCTGGAGCCAGCCCATAGCTCCCTCGATATTGTCTCGCTGCAGCGAGATGGATGCGAGCATGTAGCGGTTTGACGCAAGCTGCGCATGTTTCATGAGTTTCACGTTGATGGCCGCGGCTTTTAGAAAAGCCTCCTCTGCTTCGGCAGTTTTTCCGGTCCGCTTGCACAGGATCCCGTAGTTGTGGTAGAGCAGGGCGAGATCCGCGCTCTCCGCCCCGCCTTTCCACAGTTCGAACCCTTTGGCGATATACTCAGCCGCCAGATCGTTCTGGTCGGTCGCGAGACAGTACTCCGCGAGGCCGTTCGCGGAAACGAGGACGAGATCCTGATCGCCTAGTTCGACTGCCCTGTCGAAGGCGGCTGAAAGGGCTGTATGCGCGGCTTCTGTCCTGCCGGTGAGAAGGTAGAGCCTTCCGATGGAGACGCTCGTTTTCACGACGCCTGGAAGGTTGTCAACGGAGGCGTGAAGGTCATAGGCTTTAAAGTAGAGATCGAGAGCCTTCGCGTAGTCGCCCTGAAGGAAGAGCCCCTCTGCGGTTTCGGCGAACCCGGCCGCCTGGTTTCGGACCGTAAAAACCTCGCCGGTTCCCTTAGGCGTGGAGGAGCAGCCGGCACAGACACAGAGGGCGGTCGCGGCGAAGACGACGATGACCTTTCTCATGTCAGAACTCCTCGTCCCGGAAACCGCTCAGGAGCACGCTTTGATCCACCTCTTTGGGGATCCCCCCGCGGATGAGCGGGTTGTTCGACACTCCTTCGAGGACACCCTTGCCCTTCTCGATCGTCACGCGCGACTGTTCGAGGATCGTGAGAATCTGGGGGCTCGCCGCGCTGATGGAGGCGGTGAAGGCCCTGATGTTCCCAAGGGTCGAATCGAGGGAGTCGAGGAGGCCCGTGATCTTCTCGTAGAGTTGGTTGTCGTCGGAAAGGATCGTGGCGACGGAGCCTTCCGGGTCGATGAGTCTCGTGACAAGCCCCTCGGTCTCCTTGAGATCCGCCGTCAATTCCTGCAGGTTGGTGAGGGTGACGTCCGCCTTCCCCATGATAACGCCGATATCCGCCTTCAGATCGGATACCAGGAGCTTGGTACCACCGATCGTGTCACGAGCGTCCATGACGATGTCTCCGACTGGGCCCTGCGCTTCGCCTGCGATGGTCGCCTTCAGGGAATCGATGACCCCCGTAATATTGTCGACCGTGGTTCGCAGCGAGTCGAGGATGGGGCCGACCTTGCCCAGGATCGTGGTGATCGTATCCTCGCCTTCGGGCAGCTCGACAAGCCCGGAGGCCGCAAGCCTCTTCCCTTCCGGGAAGTCGAGCGAGGGAATTGTTGAGCCTTCAGGCATGGTTTCCGGAGATCTGCCGGGATGGAAAACGAGTGTGCTTCCGAGACCGATAGGCGAGGGTGCGAGCTGGAGGACGGAGGTTACGCGTATCTTGTCGTAATAGGTATCGTAGATGTGGAACTCGATCGAGACAAGATTATGATCGTCGAGGCTGATCGAGTCTACCTTGCCGATCTCGAATCCCTTGAGTTTGATCGGCATGCCGACAGAGAGCCCGTTTCCGGACGCGAAGGAGCTCGTGAATTCGTAATCCTTCGCGAACCACCTCTGGTTGATTCCCATGAGGATGAGAATGCAGGCCAGAAAGGCGATGGCTATCAGGATGAAGACACCAGCGACCGTGTCGGCGTGTTTTATATAAAATTTCATATGCGCCCGATTCCATTATATGAAGTTTTCATCGCTTCCGCTCAGAATATCGAGAATTGAGCCGTCGTACGACTGTGCCTCCCCAAGGACTTTTGATAGGATCGACCTCGTTTCCGGGTCTTTCGAGGCGATCACCGAGGAGAAAGGCCCCGACTCCCTGATCATGGCTTTGCTCATGACAACAAGAGTGTCGGCGCACATCGAGATTAGTTTCGCATCGTTCGTGCCGATCAGCATAGTCTTTTTTTCCTTTTTTAGGGAGAGTATTCTGTCAAAGATGGCGTCATAGGCCTCAGAATCGACTCCGACCAGGGGTTCATCGAGGAAGAGACTTTCCGGATCCGTTACGAGCGCTCTTGCGAAGGAGATGATCTTCTGTTCGCCGATAGACAATTGCGCCGGCCTGAGATCCATCTCATCCTTGTATCCGAGCTTTCGGGCAAGCCGCGTGACGCGATCGGCGGCCGAGCTTCTTCCCCCCCCTTTGGGTTCCGGAAAGTGGAATTCGACGGGAAGCAGGAGATTCTGGGTGACTGTTTTGTTCGCCCACAGTGCGCTGTCCTGGAACACGAACCCGAGTTTCTTTCGAATCTCACGCGTTTCCCTCTCCGAATAGGATGTCAGCGGACGCCCGTTCCATTCGACCCTGCCCCTGTCGACGGGAACGATACCAGCTGTCACCTTGAGTACGGTTGTCTTACCGCAGCCTGATAATCCCGTAATGACCGTCGTTTGCCCGGCGGGGAAATCGAGGGAGATGCCGGCGAGAATCGGAGTGCCTCCGCGGCTGAGTTCAACGTCTTTAAGGCTTATCCGCATGCTCATCCGATGAGGCTCCTACAGATACGAGATCAAGGTGATCACCGCATCGGCAACGATGCAGTAGACGAATCCTTGCCCGACGGCTTTGATGACCGTCTGCGGGATCTCCGTAGTCGACTGGGAGACTTTGAATCCATTATACGTTGCGGTGAAGGAAATGATCGATCCAAAGACGACGCTCTTTACCAGGGATGAAAGGATGTCTATGGCTTTGATGTGCGCGATGAGGTTCTTCGTGTATTCGCTCAAGGCGATCGGATTGATGAACTGGGCGATGATGAAGGAACCGCCGAGTCCGAAGAGATTGAAATACAGGTTGAGAATAACAAGAGACAGTGTCACGCCGAGAAATCGCGGGACGACGATGTAGGAAATGGGATTGATCCCGACGGAGATATAGGCCTCTATCTCGTGGGAGACGCACATGTTCCCGAGCTCAGTCGCTATCGCAGTAGCGGAGCGGGCAGTGATCACGAAAGCGGTGAGAAGGGGCCCAAGCTCCCTCGTTATCACGGTAACGAGGATGGAGTAGATCAGGCTCCCCTGGCCAAACTGCGGCAGGAGGGTGATTCCCTGGATGATGATGACAACGCCGAGGGCCATGGAAATAAGCGCGATAACGCCAAGAGCCTGAACGCCGGTGAAGATGATCTGCATGAACAGCACCCGGTATCCGACCTGATTCGAGGAGAAAAACCTGATTGAACCACTGAGCACCTGGTAAAGAAAGCCGGATGCGTAACCAGCTTCCTTGATCCTTCCCGTGAACCACCTGCCTATGGCCTTGACCATGGCGATGCCCTCCACTCCCTGACCTTTTCTCTTTTCCGTGTATCAATTATCGGCACAAAGCTCCTCAAGGAACCGGTCTTGGATTTTTTTCCCTTTGGTTGTCGTCCTTCCCAGTTTCCGTTCCGGCCGCGCTTGCCCATGAAAATCAGAACCAGCAGTCACGATGAGCCGGTTCTTCTGCGCCAGCTCCTCCAGTTTCCGCGCCTGTTGCGGTTTCGCCTTGGAATGATACGCCTCAATCCCATCGATACCCATCTCACACCAGGCGGGCATGAGTTCTCCGATCTCCACTATGGTCAAGCGGAGGGAAAGCGGATGCGCAACGATTGCCTTTCCGCCCCCACGATGGATTAGCGTGATGATATCCTCGAGGAGAAGGGTCTCCTTGGGGATGTAGAAGGGCTTGCCCTTTCCGAGAAAACGGTCAAAGGCCTCCTGGACCGATTCGACGATGCCGCGTTCAAGGAGATACCGGGCAAAATGGGGTCTTCCGACAAGGCCTGAGGCATAGCGTGAGATGTCCTCATAATGAGCCTGTATTCCGGATTGGTTCATCTGATCGAGAATCGAAAGGTTCCTGTTATGACGTTTTTCCTGGAGAATGCGGATCTGTTCGGCGAACCATCCCTTCCAGTTCCGGAGGTTAAGGCCAAGGATATGGAGCTCGCCGGGAGTGAAGGCGGCTTCCAGCTCGATTCCCGGGATGAAGCGCAGTGCGGATCCCGCGGTGGCCCGCTCTCCCTCCTCGAGGCCGGAAACGGTATCGTGATCGGTGAGCGCGATCGCCTTCAGGCCGATGCCAATGCCTCTGGCGACAAGTTCCGTCGGCGAGTGATCACCGTCCGAAGCGGTGGAGTGGGTGTGGAGGTCTATCACATCGAATACGCTCGCAGATATTCGCCCCTTGGTCAAGATCATATCCTTCCTCGGGAGAGGGACGGAGCCAGTGATCTGCGACAGCCGCGGGAAATTTAATTGTGATTTTCCATGGATAAACCGATATTGAAACGAGGCATATTGTTGACAGGTAGATAAAGGAAATCTACAATTAATCAGTACCCGCGAGATACGCCAATCGCCTTTCAAACCGCGGACTTGGTGTTTCCCGCGGAACCTCATGGCAGCAGAAGAAAAAAACGGGAGAGACCATGCCGAAATCAGTTCAGTTTAAAGCGAACTCGATCGTCTATTTTAAGGGTGATCCGAACGAAAACATCTTCATTCTGAAATCGGGGAAGGTCGTTCTGAAGTATAACGATATCGAGACTGGTCAGGAACTCCACGAATTGATTCAGATGGGCGAGTTTTACGGCGTGAAATCGGCTCTTGGCAAGTATCCAAAGGAAGAAACCGCGCTTGTGCTTCAGGATTCGGAGATGCTGGTTTTCACGGTACCGGAATTCGAGCAGGTGGCCATGAAGAACACGCGCATCATCATGAAGATGCTCAAGGTATTCTCCAACCAGTTGAGAAGGATCCATAAACAGGTTCAGAACCTCCTCTCCACGGGGGGAGAGCACGCGGCTGTTGAGCCAGCACTCGGTCTTTTCCGAATCGGCGAATACTATCTCAAACGGAAACAGTACAAACAGGCGCTCTACGTGTTCAGAAGGTACCTTACCTTCTACCCTTCGGGCAAATTCTCTTCACAAGCGACGATCAACATCGACCTCTGCGAGAGGGCGATCCAGGGACAACCGGTCAGACCCGTC
>CAZPZF010000139.1:0-8939 GCA_964590705.1 uncultured Spirochaetales bacterium
CGCCATGAGGATCTCGACCATCATGACCGAGATCGGGGGGATCGATTTCACGGACAGGATTCTCCTACTCAACCCCATTCCGCGCGAGATCGAGAACGCGTTCTCCGAGATCGGCTCCCTCGTCTAAAAGTCCAAGGGCAGGTCCAGAAGAATCGAATTCATGTTCTATTACTCCGGCCACTCCGACGAATCGGGACTTCTTCTCGGAAATCAGGAGCTCTCCTACGCGGAGCTCCGCGACCGGATACAGGCGGTCGGCGCTGATGTCAATATCGCCATCCTCGACTCCTGCTCCTCCGGGGCTTTCACCCGGCTTAAGGGAGGCACTCGGAAAGCTCCGTTCCTGATGGACGAGTCCGTAGTGACCCAGGGGCATGTCTTCCTCACCTCCAGTTCCGAGAACGAAGCCGCCCAGGAATCCGACACCATCGGTTCCTCGTTCTTCACCCACTATCTCATATCCGCTCTTCGGGGGGCAGCCGACAACAGCGGCGACGGAAAGATCACGATACACGAAGCCTACGCCTTCGCCTCGTCGGAAACCCTCTCGAGAACGTCGAACACGCAGGCCGGGCCGCAGCACCCCTCGTACGATTTCAAGCTCACTGGGTCGGGGGACCTCGTCCTGACCGATCTGCGGGCCACATCGTCCCAGATCCTCCTCTCGGAGGAGATCGAGGGCAGGCTCTTCATACGCGACCAGGGGAATTTCCTCATCGCGGAACTCATGAAAACAGCGAACGTGCCCATCTCTCTCGCTCTCCCTCCGGGAACGTACACCATCATCCTCGACTCGGGAGGTTCCTCATACATGGAGGCGCGGATCTCCCTCAGGCCGGGGGCGACCGTCGCGGTCGACCGCGGACAGTTCGCTCGATCGAGCAGAGAACTCACCAGAACGCGGGGGCACGACGATGAAACCGCATCTATCCCCCCACTTCCTTCTCCATGGCCTCTGTCGGACGAGGAGGACGCGGATCACGAAACGGCGCGTGACGCTGCCGAAGAACCCAGGGGTTGGTCCTTCGGCAGCGAGGAAGAATGGAATCTCGTGCATGTCGCCACGAAGATAGCCCTCTTCCCTTTAGACGAGCTGTTCGGATCCCGGATGGTCATCCATGATCTTGCCCTCGGCCTGGTGGTGGACGCGTACCGGATCAAGGGGATCTCCCTCGGGCTTCTCTCGTTCGTGGAAGAGGACAGCGACGGCGTCATGATAGGCGGAATCTTCAACATCGCGGGCGGCGAGGTCAACGGATTCCAAGCCGCAGGAATCTTTAACTACGTGGGAGGCAGAGTCGACGGCTTCCAGGGAGCCTCCATCTTCAACGTAACGGAAGGACCTGTCACGGGATTCCAGGGCGCGGGCATACTCAACATCACCGGTTCATCGGTGAAGGGCGGCCAGGCGGCCGGCATCTTCAACATCGTCGACGGATCCATGGATATTTTCCAGGCCGCAGGAATCTTCAACATCGTGGCAGGTTCCGCGGACGGATTCCAGGGAGCCGGTATCTTCAACATAGTCAACTCTACCATGAAGGCCTTCCAGGCCGCGGGGATCTTCAATATAGCGGGCGGGGGCAGAGGGCTGCAGACAGCGGGAATCTTCAATATCATCAGCGGGCCGTTCAACGGTGTTCAGCTGGCCGGTATCTTCAATTCATCCCACGGCCTCAAGGGGTTCCAGGCCGCGACAGTGAACGTGGCCGGCAATCTGCGCGGCGTCCAGCTCGGCGTCGTCAATATCGGAAAGGAGATCAACGGTACGCAGATCGGGGTTGTGAACATCAACGAGGACATCACCGGATTCCCCATCGGGATCATCAATATCTCCACCGCGGGATTCCACAATCCGGTGATGTGGACGGACGAGAAGGGCTTCACCTACGCGGGCATGCAGTTGGGAACCCGATACGTGTACACGCTGGTATACGGCGGATTCGACTCCAACGACAGCTCGGCCGACCTCGCCTCCGGCGTGGGAGTCGGGATTCATTTCACCGCCGGCCCCATTTTCCTCGAGGCGGACTTCTCCGCGAAGCACATGGTCGCCCAACAGGATTCCTGGGAACAGACAGCCCTCTCCTTCTTCGCCTTTGACGAACAGACCTTCCCCTCGGGAAGATTGTCCGCTGGAATCAAGCTGGCCGTCTGGTTCTCGCTCTTCGGCGGGATAGCCGTGGACGGCCTCATCGAGGGAATCACGGATCCGACCCCGTTCCACTCGGGCGCGCAGGCGTTCTCCCTGCCCATCAGCGCGATCTCCACGACCATCACCGGATACGCTCGGTGGTTCATCGGGATCAGGATCTGATCGGGAAGCGGCGGGCGGTCATCCGGCGATGACGGCCCCGCCGATCACCCGGTCCCCTCGGTAGAAGACCGCCGACTGTCCCGGGGAGATCGTTGCCGGTTCCGCGAGCTCCACGCGCACCCTCCCGTCCCGCAGGGGCATGACGATCCCCTTCACATCACGGGCCCGGTATCTGACCTGGACGGTGCAGGACATCTGCGCCTCCGGTTCGATGAACCACACCGGCTCCTCGCCGAAAAAGGAGCTTTTGCCAAGCTCTTCCTTCCTTCCGACGACGACACAGTTCGTCTCCGGTTCGATCCGCAGGACGAACCACGGCCCCGAGCCGAGCCCGAGTCCCTTCCGCTGGCCGATGGTGTAGTGAATGAAGCCCCGGTGCGTGCCGATCACGGCTCCGCCGGAATCGACGATATCGCCGGGCGTGAATCCGCGGTCCCGGGGAAGGTAACGGGAGAGAAAATCGGGATAGTCGGTGTCCACGAAACAGGCCTCCTGGCTTTCTTCGACCACGACTGCCGGCGTTGTCAGGGCCGCGGCTCCTGACGTGGTCCTGACCGCGGGGCCGCCTGTCGCCGCGGCCATTTCACCGGCCGCGGCCGGATCAGGCGCCGTCTCCGCTCGCAGGGCACCTCCGCCGGAGGGAGGGGCGACCGGCAGGCGAAGGCCGCCTTGTCCGAATTCCCTGAGAACATCGCGCTTACGCATCGTGCCCAGGGGGAAAACAGTCCGCTCGAGGATCCGCTGCGGGACGCGGTAGAGCATGTAGGACTGGTCCTTGTCCAGGTCGATTCCCCTGAGAAGGGCGACCCTCCCGTCCACCCATGCGGTACGGGCGTAGTGTCCGGTGGAAAACGTGAACTCCTCGCCAACGGAAAGGATCCCCTCTGACTCGAGGAGATCCCTCACCGCCCGATGGAAGATCGTGAAGCGAAGCCTCTCGTTGCACCTCACGCAGGGATTCGGCGTTCTTCCGTTGCCATAGGTCTCGATGAAATCGTCGACCACGAGCCTCCTGAAGTCCTCCTCCATGTCGATGAGAAAATACGGAATGCCGATTTCGGCGCACAGGCCGCGCGCCTTGGCGATGGTCTCGACGTTGCAGCAGCGTGAATCCTTCCAGATCGCGTGGCTCACGCCGACGAGCGTTTCGAAACGGTCACGAAGAAGGTGGGCGGCATAGCTCGAGTCGACCCCTCCCGAAAGGGCGATCGCGCAGACGCGGGTCACCGCATCTCCCGCGGCGGCCTCCGTACCCTGAGACGGCATCCTCTACAGTTCCTCGACCTTGATCATGTTGACCTTGTTCGTCTGCAGAAGCGGGATCCCCGCGACAAAGACCACGTTCTCTCCCTCCTTCGCGTAGCCCATGCGGAGGGAGAGATCGGTCACCATCTTCAGGGAGGAGTCGGTGTCCGTCATTCCCTCGAGGAGCACTCCGTTCACCCCCCAGACAATGGCAAGTTCACGGACCACGGAACGCGCGCCGGTGAACGCGAAAATGGGCGTCTGGATCCGATATTTGGATAGGAGCCGCGCCGTGCGCCCGCTTTTCGTGATCGCGAAAATGGCGGAGGCTTCGGTGTCCTCCGCGATGGCGCAGGCGGCCCTGGACATGATGATTCCGAAGTCGTCCCGGGACAGGCCGGGAATATCGTCCTTTCGCATCCGATGCATCGGGTTTATCTGCCGCTCGGCCCGCCGCACGATGGAGTTCATGATCCTCACAGCGGCGACGGGATGATCGCCGACGGAGGTTTCCGCGCTGAGCATGACGGCGTCCGTGCCGTCGAACACGGCGTTAGCCACATCGCTCGCCTCGGCTCTCGTCGGCCGCGGGTTATGGATCATGGATTCGAGCATCTGCGTCGCGGTGATGACCGGCTTGTTGTGGGCGTTGCATCGTCTGATGATCATCTTCTGGAGGATGGGAACATCCTCCGTGGCCATCTCGACTCCAAGGTCGCCTCTGGCGACCATGACGGCATCCGCAGTCGCGATGATGTTTTCGATATCCTGGATCGCCTCCGGCTTCTCGATCTTGGCGATGACGGGGATGCGTGAATCCAATTTTCGGAGGAGAGACTGGAGCTCGATGATGTCCGTGTGCGAACGAACGAACGAGAGGGCGATGAACTCGACGCCGCGTTCCACGCCGACATTGACATCCTGCCTGTCCTTCTCGGTGATGGAAGGGGTGCTGAGCTTCGCTCCCGGAAGATTCATCCCCTTGTTGGATTTCACCAGGCCGCCGTTCCGGACCACGCAGGTCACATCTGTCCCCTCCGTCGTCTCCACCGTCAGTTCGATGAGTCCATCGTCGATCAGGATCCTGTCTCCCGGTTTTACGTCGGAGGGAAGCGCCTTGTAGCTCGTGGCGATCCGCTCCTTGGTGCCAGGGATATCCTCGGTTGTGATCACGATTCTGTCCCCCGCCGTTACCATGAAAGGCTCCGGAATCTCCCCGATGCGTAATTTGGGTCCGCAGAGGTCGAGGATGACGGGCAGCTCGACCCCGCGTTCGAGACAGGCTTTCCGTATGTTCCGGATGGTTTTTTCATGCACGATGTGGCTGCCATGGGAGAAATTGAGCCTGAACGCGTCCAGGCCCGCGTCTATGAGCTGGCAGAGGGTTTCGATTTCCTGAGTCGCCGGACCAATGGTGGCGATGATCTTGGTTCTAGCCGTTTCCGTTGTCATGTTTTAATTCTTGCGAAAAACCACGCATTATTCAATATATGAAAAAAAATCATCTTTCGACGGGTAAGTCGTATTGCCTTTTTTTCAGCCCTCGTGTATGTTTATTCATATTTTGAGTATAAATATACAGGATACGTATGAAGGAACGTGCAACGAGGCTGCGGGCGATACGGGAACTCATTCAGAACCAGCGGATCGAAAGCCAGGAAAAGCTCCTGGAGCTCCTCGAGGCGCAGGATTTTACCGTAACGCAGGCAACCCTTTCACGCGACCTCAAATTCCTGAAAGTCGGCAAGATCTCCGACGGGGCAACGGGCTATTACTATACCCTTCCCACGAGCAAATACAATTCCGACTCGGAGAAGGGATTCATCCAGGACGTCGAAAGGTGCTTTCTTTCGATGGACTTCTCGGGGAACATCGGGGTCATCCAAACGAGGCAGGGGCACGCGGATAGCGTGGGGTACGCCCTCGACAGGCTCGGGTTTCCCCAGATTCTCGGCACTCTTGCCGGGGATGACACGGTATTCATCGTTCTCAAGGAAGGGGTCAAGAGAGATGTTTTTCTGGCGGAATTCAGGCAGCGTTTCCCGGACTTGGAGCTATAGATCATGAAGGCGGCCATTCTCGGAGTGACCGGATACACCGGACTCATTCTTCTCAGGATACTCGGGGAACACCCCGACATCGAGTCGATCATCCCGGTTTCCTCATCGAAGGTGGGAAAGGGACTTCCCTCCATCGATCCAGGGCTTCCGTCCTCGATCGCCGGAAAGGCGCGGGACACATCAGGCCTGGTCGTCTCCATAGAGGATGCCGCCGCCCTCAAACCTGATGTGGTTTTTTCCGCCCTTCCCCATCTCACCTCGGCCGATTCCTGCCAGCCTTTCTTCGGCTCTTCCGTGGTGATCGACCTGTCCGCCGATCTGCGGATTGCGGATCCGGCGCTGTTCCGGGAAGCGTACGGCGAAGAACCTCCCAGACCCGATCTTCTCGGAAAGGCCGTATACGGCCTCTGCGAAATCTACCGGAAGGAGATCGAAAACGCGGATATTATCGCGAATCCGGGTTGTTACCCGACAGCCACCCTTCTTCCCCTTATCCCTCTCCTGAAGCGGGGACTGATCCGGGGGGGTATCGTAGTGAACGCTCTTTCGGGCATCTCGGGCGCCGGAAAAAAGACGACCGAGAACCTTCTCTTCTGCGAGCGAACGGAAAACGCCGGAGCCTATTCTCCGGGCCGGAGCCACAGGCATGTGACGGAGATCGAGAGTCAGATCGCGCGTTTCTCCGCGCAATCCAGCCTCCTGTTCACCCCCCATCTCGTGCCGATCAAAAGGGGAATGGCGGTCACGACCGTGGCCTCCCTCGCTCCGGGAGCCGACAGCGGAGATATCCTCGAGGCGTACCGGCAAGAGTACGAAGGATCACCCTTCGTTTCCGTCCTGTCCGAAAGCGTCCCGCAGACGAGGAGCGTGTGGGGCTCCAACCGCTGCGATATAGGATTTAGGATAGAGGGCTCCTCCATCCTCCTGTTTTCGGTCATCGACAACCTGGTCAAAGGAGCATCCGGACAGGCTGTCCAGAACATGAATATCCGATTCCGTCTCCGTGAAGAGAGAGGACTCCGTACCTTCGGCGAACTCTGATTCCGGTTGTAGCAGATCAAGGGAAGACCGGACGGTTCGGCGAGGTTCGGGATTCCCCTGCCCCGTCGATCCGTCCACCCGAGAGTTCTTCCATAATTACATCCCGCACCGGGTGGTGCGGTTTGGGAAGGCGCAATGAAGAAAGAGATTATCTGCATCAAGTGCGGCGGCAAGGCCGCCGAGGATCAGGACGCCCTCGCCGCTCTCGCGGCCGAGGCGACGCGCGTCTCCGCCCTTCACCCTGTGGTATTCATCCATGGCGGCGGGGCGGCTGTCAGCGCCCTGTCTCGCGCGTTGGGAATCGAACCGCTGTTCCGGGACGGAATCCGCCTGACCTCAGCCGAGGAGATGGATGTCGTCGACATGGTTCTGGGCGGCAGGATGAATACCGCCCTTGTCCGCGTGTTTGCCCGCGCGGGAGCGCGCGCCGTCGGCTTGACCGGATGCGACGCGGCAACCTTTACCGGCCTGCCGATCTCCCTCGACGACAGCCCCGGCCGGAAACAGACCCATACGGGAAGGATCACTGCCTGCGATCCCTCTCTCATCCACGGACTTCTTGACGCGGGTTTCCTGCCGATTCTCGCCTCAACGTCGATGACTACGGAGGGTTTCCCACTCAACATCAACGCAGACGAGGCCGCACTCGCGGTCGCTTCGGCCCTCGGAGCGGCGGCGCTCCTCTTCCTCTCCGACATCCCGGGGATCCTGAAGAACGGGGAGGTCCTGCGGGTCCTGCGCGCATCGGCTGCCGAGGGGGAAATCGAGGCAGGCGTGATATCGGGGGGCATGATCCCGAAGGTGCGTTCCTCGCGCGAAGCCCTCGCGAAAGGCATGGGGAAAGTTATCATCGGCCGATACGATGGGACGGGCGATATCGGCAGGCTCCTCGACGGTTCCATCGGCACCGCCATCGTGCCATGAAACGGGGATGAAAGGAGGATACATGAGCGACGATAGGTTTACCAGGAACGCTCCCATAGCCCGTTCCTACGCGAGCGAGCTCCTCACCATCGACCACGGTGAGGGCGTGTACCTCTTCGACCGAAGCGGAAACCGTTACCTCGACTTCGGCAGCGGGATCGCGGTCAACTCCTTCGGCTACGGAGACATGGGGATCGCGCAGGCAGCCTTCGAACAGATGAAACGGTGCGTGCACGTGTCCAATCTCTACACTACTGAACAGACGGTTTCGCTTGCCAGGCGTCTCGTTTCCACCGGTTCGTTCGACGGGGTCCATTTCGGCAACAGCGGCACCGAGGCGATTGAGGCGGCCATTAAATACGCTCGTCTCTACGCCAACAGGACCTCGGGTCCGGAAAAGCACCGGCTCATCTGCTTCACCCACGCGTTTCACGGGAGGACCATGGGCGCCCTCTCCTGCACGCCCAATCCGAAGTACAGCGACCCCTACCAGCCCCTGATTCCGGGGATCGATGTCCTTCCCTATAACGATCCGGAAGCCCTGCGCAGGGGCGCGACCGAGCGTCACGCAGGCATCATCGTTGAGGTGATCCAGGGAGAGGGCGGGCTCGCCTCAATGACACGGGATTTCGCGGAGGCATTGAACGAGGTCTCCCGAACCCTCGATATCATTCTCATCGCCGACGAGGTCCAGACCGGCCTCGGCCGAACAGGATACTTCTATGCCAGCGAGTACGTCGGCATGAAACCCGACATCGTTACCATCGCGAAGCCTCTGGCCGCGGGGCTGCCCCTCTCCGCCACGCTCATCCCGTCAAAGGTGAACGAACTCCTGCACGCAGGAGACCACGGGTCTACGTTCGGCGGGGGGCCGGTTACCTGTGCTGTGGCCGGCCTTATCGTGGACCGGATCTTACAAGCCGGTTTCCTCGGAGAGGTGCGTGAAAAGGGGAAGATCCTCCGCGGGGCGCTCGAGCGGATCGCGTCAACGGTTCCCGGCTGCTCCGGGGTCAAGGGCCTCGGGATGCTCGCGGGGATCGAGATCGACACGGCCAGAACCGGGACGGAGGCGATCGGCCGGATCGTTACGGCGGCGCAGGAGGCAGGGCTTCTCATTCTACGCTCCGGCGAAGGGGTCCTCCGTTTGGCTCCCCCCCTCATCATATCGCCGGAGGAAATCGTGGAGGGGTGCACCATCCTCGAAAAAGTGTTGAGGGAACGATTGGCGGGCTGACAACGAAATACGGAAGAATCGACCGGGGAAATAGACAGTTGAAAAGACATTGACAAGGATAGGAGACAAGACATGAAAAAGACAATGAGGAAGCTCGCGCTTGCCTATTCTGGAGGCT
>CAZPZF010000140.1:0-8909 GCA_964590705.1 uncultured Spirochaetales bacterium
CGAATTCGGATCGGTGCTGGATGGGGCGCACAGGGACACACTGCTTACCGGACTGAACCTTTCCGCTGATGAAATCGAAACGGGTCTGCCCATCCAGATCGTTTCCACCGGCCATTCCAAGGTGATGGTCCCCATCAGGAAACGAAGCGTCCTTGATTCCATAGAAATCGATCCCGCCGTTCTGAGCGGGTTGAGCGCCGGAATAGGGTGTAACGGTTTTTACGTTTTCACGTTCGATTCCGGGGAAGAGGGAATTCTGACGAGCGGGCGGATGTTCGCTCCGGCGATCGGGATAAACGAGGACCCGGTCACGGGAAACGCGAACGGGCCGCTGGGTGCGTACCTGACCCGCTATGGGAGAATACCTAAGAAAAAAGACGGGTATACCTTCGAAATAAAACAGGGAGAGGTGATCGGCCGGAAAGGGTATATGAAGGTCCATGTTTACAGCGGCGAAAACGGCCCGGAACTGGTAAAGATAAGCGGAAGGGCTTGTATCGCCTTCAGGACAGAAATCATTATCTAGTGTCCCAAAGCCTATAGGGAGATGAAGCACGGCCTGGACAAGCCTGTACTCATGGTACCTATCCGTTCTTTGGCAGGTATGCGTCCTGTTCGATCAGCCTCTTCTTTATGCCGGTGATGAATGGAATGGGTATGAGAGTGGAGAATACGATTCCGTACAGCAGGGTCATGATTGACAGTGATACGCCTAAGCCGATTTTGCTCGAATCCCGAAGATTGACAAGCATTGCCATCGCTCCGGTAATCGTGCCCAATAACCCGGAAATGATGAGGTAACGCTGCATCGATTTGAAAAAGATATATCCCTTGTTCAACCCTTCCAGGGAATCTCCCTTTTTACGGAATCCGATGACAAATGCCCTGCCCATTTCGCGGAGGTTGAAGTTGGCAAGTAATAAAATGAAAGTGCATCCTACAACCATGACGAAGCACGGGATGTTGATGAACTGTGTCAGGCGCGCGCCGGAAACGATTATCGCAAAACATATAAGCCCGACAAAAAGTCCAACCGAGACGAAATACATCTTTCTCATTGTCTTCCCCCACATGTTTCACAGATTGAGATACAGAAATCTTCCGACTTTTTGCAAGCCGGATATTATTTTCTCTTCCAGGTTTTCCTGTTCGGAGATTTGGGCGATTATTTTGGCCATATCGTTTTGGCTCGTGGAGAGCGGCAGCAAAGCCGCGCCGCCGAGAATGAGTATCGCGGCAGATGCGGCCCGCAGCAGGAAAAGCCCCGAGCGGCGTTGAAATGGAAAAGGATCCGCCGGTATTTCTTCTCCTTTTTCCGTTTGATAGACCTGATCCGATTCCAGCGGCACCGGGGGAGTCCTCACACGGGCAACTTGCCGGTTGAAATAGAGCTCGATTTCGGCTTCTATCATTTTTTCATTTAGGTTATCTGCCATTACGCGCTCCTAGTTTTTCTTTCAAAAGTTTTTTGATTTCAAAGAACCTCTATTTTATTGTCCCCACCGGTTTTCCCGTCATGGCGGATATTTCTCTGTACGACAGATCTTTATACATTCGTAAAAACAGGATCTCTCTATCTGAGTAAGACAAGGCTCCCAGAATCACCTTTCTGATTTCCAGGCTCTCTTCTTTTTGCAGGGCCAGCGCTTCAGGGCCTGGAGAACCCGCGTCAGGCAATTCGTCAACCTCGGACATCATTTCCCCGTTGACACTTTCCGCCGCGTCGCGCTGCTTCCGCGATTTTCTCAAAAAATCGATACAGGTATTGCGCCCCATGGTATATACCCAGGTACTGAACGCGCTTTCTCCGTTGTATGATGTTCTATTCCTGTGCACTTTGAACAATGTCTCCTGCACCAGATCCTCCGCGTCTTCCTGGGAGAGAGGGAAGCTGTTCCGGAAATAGACAAGAAGCATGGGGTAATATCTGTTCCATAAAACATCGAAGCCTATCTATATCATTATACGAAGGAGAAGTAAAAAAGGTTGGCGTTACAGGGGATTTTCTTGAACCCGGCTTCCGGCTTTCAGGAGCCGAGGGCGGCAATCGGCCGGCTGATGTAGTCGGCGAGGCTGGGGTTGTCCGGCCCGTGCTACGGGCCGCTGGCGGGTGCCAGTACATATGGAAGAATCGTGGAAATACCTGATATACTGTAACACCGATAAAGCGAATTGTAAGCCTATAACCGTATGACGGGCACGGATCCTTCGAAGAAATATAGGAGTACAACATGGCCATGCATGAGTTATTTTTGAAGAACTGAGGCGCGTGCCCTGATTTGAGAAAGGAGACAAAGATGGAAAACGCCGGAATCGATCTGAAAGGGGTGCAGGAAACCCTGCTCATGCCCCTGTGGGGGAGGGCCGTCGAAACGCGGAAGAAGAAACCATTGCTCGTCGACGCCGAGGCGGTTCGGATGGTGGATTCGATCGCCTACGATTTCACGAGGTTCGAAAAAAAGGTCAACCCGTTGAGCAGGGCGTCGTGGATCTCACGGAGCATATATTTCGACGCGAAGATCAGGGAATTCTTGACGGACAATCCCGGGGGAACCATCATCAACATCGGCTGCGGCCTTGATACCACCTATGAACGGGTGAATAACGGAAAGGCGCGGTGGTATGAACTGGATTTTCCGGAGGTGATCGAAACGAGGAAACGGCTCGTCCGGGAAACCGAAACCCGGGTTTTCCTTCCGTTCTCCGTATTCGACACGGAATGGTATTCCTACGTATCCGACAAACGTTCCGTTCTCGTCATGATGGCGGGAGTCATATATTACTTCGAGGAGAACCAGGCCAGGGCGTTGTTCGAAACGTTCGCGCGGGAGTTCGGGTACGCGACAATCATTCTCGACTACAGCTCGAAGAGGGGAATACAGGTTGCCAACAAGAAAGTCATAGAAGATGGGGGCATGGACACATCGGCGTACCTGAAATGGGGAATAGACGATATAAGGGAGATCGAACGATGGAACGGCGGGATACGCGTTGTCGACGACATGAGGATGTTCGGCGAGCACAGGAAAAGATATCCCGCGGGAAAGAGAGTGGGAATGTGGATATCCGATGCCTTGTCGATCATGTCGCTGGCCACGATTCGCATAGGTCCGGACCGTTGACGGCCCGCGCGCCCTTGTAACAGAGAGGAGAACCTGCGATGAAATACAGCCCCAATGCCGGCAGTCCCATCACTAATACCCGCCTTCGCAATGTCACTCACGTGGCGGATGTATCAGGCATGTGCGCCGTCTGCACCGCCGACTGCCTGGGTCCCTGCGAGATAGGTCTTTCGGCCATCCGCGGGGCCGAGGCCATCCTTCCGTATTCCGCCGATATCAACCAGTTCGCGTCTGAGAAAAAATACCCCCTCGACTTTTCCCATTTCAATATCAACGGCCGGGTCTTCGGCGCGCAGGGGGTTTCACCGGACCCGTACGAGGCGACATTTCCGAACGTGGATATCCGCTCGACCTTCGGCGCCAGCACTGCCGTCGCTGTCGCGGCGCCGTTCATCCTGCCGGCCATGGCTAAGCTCGCGTGGAAGGAGTATTACACGGGGGCCGCGCTGTTCGGCGTGCCCGTGGTCATCGGCGAGGATGTCATAGCCAAAGACGCGGGACTCGTGGTAAACGGACACCGGGTCGCCGAGTCTCCCCTTCTGGCCGCGATGGTGGAAACATACCGGCGCTACTGGCACGCGGAAGGGGATATCGTTCTTCAGGCGAATTACGATGACGAGTATCACGGGGTTCTCGAGTATGCCATCGAGAAGCTGGGAGTCATGTCTGTCGAACTGAAATTCGGGCAGGCGGCCAAGGGGATCCAGGGGATGGGCCTGGTCCCGGATATCGCGAAGGCCAGGCGGCTTAAGGATCTCGGGTACATCGTGATTCCGGACCCTTTCGACCCGGAAATCGCCGCGGCGTATGAAAGTGGGATCGGCCCGGTATTCCAGAAGATCGGGAAACTGCCCATGTGGACGCCCGACGAGCTTGTCGAGCGGGTATCGCGGCTGCGCCGCCTGGGGGCGAAAAGGGTCTGCTTCAAGACCGGCCCCTTCGATCCGCGGGATATCCGCACGATACTCGAGACAGCATCGAGAGCCGGAGTCGACCTGGTGACCCTCGACGGGGCGGGGGGAGGCAGCGGGCACAGCCCTGCCAAGATGATGAATGAATGGGGAATCCCCACCGTGACCCTCGAAGCTGTTACGTACCGCATCCTGCGCGATTTCAAAAAGGCGGGGAAGCCGCTGCCCCCCATAGCTATAGCCGGGGGATTCGTAACCGAGGACCAGGTCTACAAGGGGCTGTCCCTGGGAGCTCCCCATATCCGCATGATAGGTATCGGGCGCGCCGCCATGGCCGCGGCCTCGGTCGGCCGGCAGGTGGGAGAGGCGATCAGAAAGGGTGCCGTACCCGGGGAATACGCGGCGTTCGGTTCGAGCGTGGAAGAGGTTTTCGCGGACTACCGTGTTCTCAAGGCTCGATACGGAAGCGAGACCGCTTCCATACCGACCGGGGCCATCGGGCTTTACTCGTACCTGCCCCGGGTAGCCGTCGGCCTGCGGCAGTTCATGGCACTAAACAGGAAATTCTCCCTTTCGTACATCGACCGCAGCGATATCGTTCCCCTCACGGAGATCGCGGCAAAGGTGACCGGTCTGCCCGGTTACGAGGAGCTGTTGAACGGCGATGGAGCGGGCTACTGATTCAGAGGGTACGGACAGAAAAAACCGCGGGTACGGCCAAAACCACGGCCAGGGCATATTCCTCTTCGCGGGAAACGCTCAACAGAAGGGAGCCGATACCCCGAGATTCCGCGAGGGCGGCCGCTTGACCGGCAAGCCTGATCAACGGCTCCCCTCCGGTTCCCCTGTCCACCTCCATGTCGGTGAAATCCGCGCGGGGCGCTTCCCCGCCGGGACGAAGGGCCTTGATGGCGGCTTCCTTGGCCGCGAAGGAGGACGCGAAATACGCCGCCGGGTTTTCCGCGGTTTTCCCTTCCCGTATCTCGCCGTCGGTGAAAACCCTGCGGAGAAAGAGATCCCCCGCCCGGGCCAGAATCTCTTCCATTCGCGGCAGGGAAACGATATCCGTTCCGATTCCGAATCCGGGGTTGCCCATAACTAGATCCTCTCGGCCACGATCAGGGCAGCTCCGTAGATGTCTTCGGCCGTGGCGCCCCGGGAAAGATCGCTCACCGGACGGGCAAGCCCCTGCAGGATGGGGCCGTAGCTCATCGCCCCCGCCATCCTCTGGACCAGTTTCGAGGAGATGTTGGCCGAATCGAGGTCCGGAAAAACAAGGACATTCGCCCTGCCCGCCACGGCGCTTGGTCGGGCGAGCTTCCGTTCGGCTACCGATGCCACGATGGCCGCGTCAGCCTGGATCTCCCCCTCCACGAGCAGGCCTGGTTCCCGGCTGCGGACTATTTCCGTGGCTCGGACGACCTTTTCAACACGGGGATGATCCGCGCTTCCGTGGGTGGAAAAGGAGAGCATTGCCACCCGGGGCACCCAATCGAAGAGCTCGCGTACGCTCCTGGCCGTGCTGATGGCGATGTCGGCAAGCTGCTCCGCGTCCGGGTCCGGATTCACGGCTGGGTCGGCAAAGGCGATCTTCCCGTTTTCTCCCCCGGTGAATCCGGGGACATCCATGAGGAAAAAACTCGATACTACGGCGATATCCTCCTGCAGGCCGATGATGAGCTCGCTTATCGTCAGGACCTCCTCGGTAGCCCGGGAAATTCCGGCGACCATGCCATGGGCCTGCCCGGTCCTCACCATCATGGCGGCCACGGCAAGGCTGTCGGCCATGATCCGCTTCCCCGCAGCCCGCGGCATGTCGTGCTCCCGACAGTAGAGATCGATGAATTCCTCGGGGCACGAGACCGGCGCACCGGGAGCGCCACCCGGGAATACCGGAGTCACGATACCCTCGTCGGAAAGCCTTCGTGCCGCTTCCTGAATAAGGGGATGGTCCTTTTCCGGGAAAACGATCTTCCTCCCTTTTTCCGGGATTCTTCCCGCCAGCAACTCGATCAATGGCATACCCTCCGTATGTGTGTAATGACGCCGGGGATGGCAGGGCTCATCCCCGGAACCTCTTTCACAGTTTCGATCGTATCAGGGATACAAGGTCTGAAATGGTTTTCGGTTTCCTGATCTCGAAGTTACCGATCGTAACCCCGAACCGCTGTTCAAGGAGCGCCGCCAGCACGATCCTGCTCACCGATTTCATGCCCAGGTCCTCGGCGAGCCTGGTTTCCGCTCCTATCTCTGCGGTTTTCCTTTTCATCATTCCTGCCACAGTCTCGACGATCCCCGCTGTTATCTCTTCCATGGGTTTTCCCTTTAGATGGGTCGGAAGGCCAGTATGTCGAGGTCGCCGACTCTCTTGATATCCTTTACCACATCCGAGGGTCCCTTTTCGAACATCTTTCGAAGGCTTTCCGGATCGATGGCGACATCGCTGACGATGGCTTGAATCCAGACCCCCTCGTCGAGGAGGATGTGGCCGTAGGCATAGGGGGCCAGATCGTTGAACCGAGGGTTCGGTGGCGGCGCCATGCCGTGGGACACGTACATCATCTTTCCCCTGCCGGAAAGCTCTACCCAGTCCTGGTCGGAGCTTCCGCATTCGCAGCAGGCGGATGTCGGGGGAAAAGTAACCGCCCCGCAGCTTTTGCATTTCCTGGCTTTCAACACTCCCCTTCCCAGGGATTGATAGTATTGCCTGATGATCGAATCGGCCATTTCTACTTCCCTCCTTCGAGAACAAGAACGGTGCTGATCATGGCGTATCCATGGGTATGGATGACCGCCACCCTCGGCGCCTTTTTAATCTGCCGTTCCCCCGCGGCTCCCCGGATCTGCTTTACCGCTTCGTACGTATCGGATCCGGCGCTCGCCGCCCAGGCATGGCCAAAGGCGTGCCTTCCGCCGTGTGTGCTCATGGGCCTGTCCCCGTCGTATCTGAGCCTTCCCTCCTTGGCGTACCTCAGTCCCTGTCCCTTGGGCAGGTATCCGGAAACCTCGGCAACGCAGACGCTCATGATGTGCGAACAGTCGTGTACATGAAGGTAGTCGATATCTCGTGGCCCGATGCCCGCCATGTCGTACGCCTTTTTAAACGCTTTCTCGTCGATGGGCATGACCGTCGGGTCTTCCCCGTACCAGGGGAGATCCATGACGCTGATACCGAATCCCTTGAATCCCACCGGTGCGGAAGCGCCGGGAACCGCCGCTGAAGCCCTGCCCAGGACGATCGCCGAGGCTCCGTCCGCAGGGGAGACGACGCTGTACAGCCTGGAGGGCCACGCGACATAGGGGTTGTAGCGTGATGTCCAGAATTCCCAAGGATTTGCAAATCCATGGTTTTTCGCGTCATCCTCGAGGCTCACCTGGTTGATGGCCTTCGGGTTCATCGAGCCGTGCAGCCTGCGGGTCCTGCAGAGTTCGAAAAGACCCTTGTCGAGCTCTTCCAGCGAGATTCCGTACTTGCGGCAGTATGCCAGCGCGTTGATCCCGTTGTACGCGGGAAAAATATCGTAGCCCTGGGGAACGCTGTAGGCCTGGTTCACACAGTAGTCGGTCCAGAGCCACATTTCCTCCGTAGGAATGGTCACCCGTTCGTACGGGCTCAGCGGCTTAGGCTGGCTCAGCGTGGATTCGACCCCGACGACGAGCACCCGGTCATAGCCCCCGGACGCGATTCCCATGGCGGCCATGGAAGCCCCCACGTTGGTCGTGGAGCAGGCGGCGTCGAAATGAACCCCCGCCTTGAATTTCGTCCCGAGCCAGTTGGTCAGCTGGCTGTAGGTCGCCGGCAGGTTCGAGGTCTGCATAGTGACGTTCCCGATGAAAACCGCGTCGACATCCTGCGGGCTCAGCCCCGCGTCCTCCAGAGCCTCCCGGGCCGCAATGGCAGCCAGCTCCTGGAGACTCAAGCCCTTGATCTCCGGAGTCTCGAGCAGATTGCCGAAACGCGTGCATCCGACTCCAAGAATCTGGACAGCATCATTCAGTTTTCCGGACACTCTTTTCCTCCTTCTTCCGTTTTTCGGTTTCTCCGGAGAGTCATTGCCTTTCTAATTACCCGCCCTTAAAAACCGTTTGACGTAATGAGAGAAACCGTTTTACGATACGATAACCGCTGTGATCCTCCATGGCTTTTCTGCAAGTGAAAAAAAACTTGTCTTCCCGTGCACTGGAAGGGATAACGGAAAGCATGGCTGAAACTAATCGGGCGCTTTATAGGAAGTGGTCCACTACTCCGTACAAACCCGCCGACCGATACGACGCCTGGCAGGAGGAACTGAACGCATCCCATCTCAACTGGACCCTGCTATCAGGGAACGGTAGGGATTTTTTCGGTGAGATTGAAAGCGGCAGGCTTCATGACCTGCAGGTGGTCAGGTGTGCTTGCGGAAACTGCAGCGGCACCAGGGGAGCCCGTGAAATAGCCGCGGGCAGCCAAGCTTATTACTGTCTGTTGCTCGTCTATGAGGGAGAGGAGGAGGTCCGCATCGGATCCGATGTCCTGCTTCTCCATCCCGGTAATATCATGCTGTGGGATTCCACCATTCCGATGAGATTCAGGATCCAATCACCGACCAAGAAGATATCTGTTTTCATTCCGCAGCCCCGGATGGCTGATATCATACCCGCAAGCCCGCGTCTGGTAGTATATTCGATTGGCGTCTCGGGCTGGGGGCCGTCGCGAGGGCGTACATCTCCACCCTGCAGACACAGCTCACCCATATCGACACGAAGCTGATCCGGATAACCGAAGAAACGGTGATGGAGATCATCGCGACGGGACTGGGCGGCCAGACTGGAGAATCTGGCGATCCCGGCAGGATGAAGCTCCGTTCGGAAATTAAGGATTATATCGAAGGGCACC
>CAZPZF010000141.1:0-4382 GCA_964590705.1 uncultured Spirochaetales bacterium
GATGTGATGCGGAGGGTTTGATCACGCCCGAGAGGCCTACATTGCCTGTTTCACGCAGATCTGTTTCGTATACATTGACGAGAAAATTGATTATATTTATATCGTATAGCGGTCTCAGTGGAAGCGGGCATCGGGCAGGAGCGGAAGCCGCCAGGCTGCTGGCGGCTTTTTCATCTGAGAGGCAGACGATCTCTGATCCCGGAGTATAGAGGAATGAAATGTCAGATCTGTAAGGAAAACGACGCGGTCGTCCATGTTCAGCAGATCATGGGAGAGGATGTTGTCGAACTCCACCTCTGCGAGGCATGCGCACGGGAAAAGGGAATATCGAGTCATTCGGACTCGATAGAGCTCTCCCTCAGCCAGCTGCTGACCGGACTTATCGACACGAGGAAGGCAGGCTCGTCCGCCGGCGAAGCGGAGATCTGCCCGAAGTGCGGCAGGAAACTCTCGGACGTCAGGAAGGAAGGAACGCTCGGCTGTGTCTCCTGCTTCTCTCAGTTCCGCAGGGAGATCACGGCAGGGCTGGAACGTATCGCGCCGGGAGGCGCCAGGCACAAGGGAAGATTCCCCGCCCGGCTCCTTACGTACAAGGCGCTTCTCATGGATAAGGAGGCTCTGAAGAAGGATCTCGCGGAGGCGCTGGCCGAGGAGGATTACGAGCGGGCCGCGGAGATCCGTGACAGGATTCGGGCTGTGGAATCGATGGCCGAGGGGCGGCATGGGTGACAGGATCGGGATCGATAAGGGGGATGGGTGGTTTTCCCGCGCAGGCAGGGAGTATGATGTGGTCGTTTCCAGCCGGGCAAGACTCTCTCGAAACCTCGAAGGCGCCCCCTTCCCCGGAACCATGGGAGAAGCGGAGGAGCTCGCCGTAACTTCCGAGCTCTTCGGCGCTTTCAAGGCTATGGGGATCGACTACGACCTCTTCATGCTCGACGAGCTCGCCCCGATCCAGCGCCGCATCCTCCTCGAGCGGAGCCTTATTTCGCAGGAGTACTCCCTGAAAACGGGAAAGCTGATGGCGCTGCGGAAGGACCAGCTGGTGTCGGTCACAACGAACGAGGTGGACCATCTCCGTATCTCCTCTTTCAGGGGAGGGCTGGAATTGCGTGAGGGATACCGGGACGCGGAGAAACTGGATATCTCCCTCGAGGAGCGCCTGAATTTCGCGGCGTCCCTGGACCTCGGGTATCTCACCACCGAGCTTTCGAACATCGGCACCGGGCTCCGGCTTTCCATCATGCTCCATCTGCCGGCGCTCGTACGCACGGGTTTGATCGACAAGGCTCTCAAGGTCATGATGCAGCTCGGCTTTACGGCAAAGGGCTTCTTCGGAGCGGACGAGTATTCGCTTGGGGATCTATACCAGGTCTCCAACCAGATCGGCATCGGAGCGAGCGAGGAGGAGTACCTGGAGAAGCTTGAAAGCACGGCCCTGCAGCTGGTACAGTATGAGAGAAAGGCGAGAGACGAGCTCCTTGAAAGGGGACGGGCCGAATTGGAGGATACTGTATTCCGCGCCTACGGGATACTCACGAACTGCCGGATCCTCCCTATGCGCGAGGCTATTACCGAATTGTCCGCGCTTAGGCTCGGTTCGGCTCTGGGTCTCGTCTCCGTCCCGATGGAGAAGATCACCTCGCTTCTCGTCGTGACGCAGAAGGCGCATATCCAGCAGGTGCTCGGCAGCGGAGAGGAGAGCGCGGATACGAAACTTATCGATTATACGCGGGCGAAACTGATTCGTGAAGCGATCGCATAGACGGAGGCAACGATGTTCAAGGGCTTGACCCAGAGGGCTCAGAGAATTCTTACGATATTCGCGCAGGAGGAAGCGAAGCGGTTTCACGCAGACCAGCTGCTTCCCGAGCACATCATTCTCGCGATGCTCAAGGATGGCGATGGGATGGGATATAAAACCCTCCGGAAAGTCGGCATCGACCCGATCGAGCTCCAGCTGGAGATCGAGCGCAGCCTGCCCAAGAAGCATTCGGGCTTCATCCTGGGCGACGTCCCTCAATCAAAGCGAGGCAAGAAGATTCTGGAGGATTCGGCTGAAGAGGCGCGGAGCATGGGGCATGAGTACATCGGCACCGAACATCTGCTTCTGGCGGCCGCAAGGGAACAGGGCAGTATCGTGGCCATGTTCATCGCGAAGTACAACGTGGGTCTCGATCTTCTCAGGGAGGCGGTTGTCGAGCTGAACGGCGGTTCGGAGAAGAAGAAGCCCCAGGCCCAGCAGGGCAGGACCCAGCAGCTGCAGAGGCAACAGACGCAGGGGAAGAAGAATACCCCCACCTTGGATGAATTCTCGCGAGATCTTACCGAGTACGCAAGGGAGGACAAGCTCGATCCAGTCATCGGCAGGGAGAAGGAGATCCAGCGTGTCATCCAGATCCTCGCCCGGAGAACAAAGAACAACCCGGTTCTCATCGGGGAACCCGGCGTCGGGAAGACTGCGATCGTCGAGGGCCTCGCCCAGCGGATCATGGACGGAACGGCTCCGGAGGTCCTCCTCGGCCGGAGGGTCATGACGTTGGATCTCGCATCGCTGATCGCGGGGACCAAATACCGCGGCGAATTCGAGGAACGGCTCAAACGTGTCATGAAGGAGATCACCGCTTCGGGCAACGTCATCCTGTTCATCGACGAATTGCATACGCTGATCGGGGCTGGCGGGGCCGAGGGGGCCATAGACGCCTCCAATATGCTTAAACCCGCGCTTTCACGCGGAGAGATCCAGTGCATCGGGGCCACCACCCTGAGCGAGTACCGCAAGTACATCGAGAAGGATGCGGCGCTCGAGCGCAGGTTTCAGACGATCTTCGTTTCCGAACCCAGCACGGAAGAGACGATCGCGATCCTCAAGGGGATCAAGCAACGCTATGAGGAGCATCACAACGTCATCTATTCCGAGGACGCCCTCGAGGCGGCGGCCTTCCTTTC
Organism: uncultured Spirochaetales bacterium; assembly: GCA_964590705.1. GTDB lineage: Bacteria > Spirochaetota > Spirochaetia > CAZPZF01 > CAZPZF01 > CAZPZF01. The sequence goes on from CAZPZF010000141.1 coordinate 2,950, forward strand.
CCACCGCTACATCCATGACCGCTTCCTTCCGGACAAGGCGATCGACCTCATCGACGAAGCCGGTTCCCAGAAGCGGATCAGCACCAGCATACGGCCCAAGGAGCTTGCAGTCCTCGAGAAACGCATTGAGGAACTGAACGGGGAGAAGATATCCCTGGTCAATACGCAGAACTACGAGAAGGCGGCGGCCGTTCGCGACGAGGTAAGGCAACTTAGGGCGCAAGTCGAGGAACTGAAGAAGGGCTGGCAGGACACCCTTAAGGTGGAACGGTCCACCATCCAGGAGGAGGATATCCAGGGGATCATCAGCCAGATAACCGGGATTCCGCTGATACGGATCGCGCAAACGGAATCGGAGAAACTCCTCCAGGTGGAGGATGAGCTGCACAAGTCGGTCATTGGGCAGAACGAGGCGATCGACGCGATCGCTTCGGCCATCCGGCGCTCGAGGACCGGCCTGAGCTCGCCGCGCAGGCCGATGGGTTCCTTCATCTTCCTCGGCCCCACCGGCGTTGGCAAGACCCTCCTGGCAAAGACTCTCGCCGAGTTCCTCTTTGGAAACGAGGAATCCCTCATCCGGATAGACATGTCAGACTACATGGAAAAGCACAACGTCTCCAGGCTTATCGGCGCGCCTCCAGGATATGTCGGGTATGAGGAGGGCGGTTTCCTCACAGAGAAGATACGGAGGAGACCGTACAGCGTGATTCTCCTCGACGAGATCGAGAAGGCCCATCCTGACGTATTCAACATCCTGCTCCAGGTCCTCGAGGAAGGGGAACTGCAGGATAATCTCGGACACCGGGTTTCCTTCAGGAACTGCATCCTCGTCATGACCTCCAACGCGGGAGCGCGCGAGATTTCTCGCGACGCGGCTCTGGGATTCAGATCCCAGGAGGGGATCCTCGACTACGCCGAGATCAAGGCCTCCGCGATGAACGAACTCAAAAGGATGTTCCGGCCCGAGTTCATCAACAGGGTGGACGAGATCGTCGTGTTCCACAGCCTCACCAAGGATCAGCTGCGCAGAATCCTCGATATCATGATTTCGGAAGTCGCGCTCAGGCTCTTCGAGATGAACATCTACCTCGACATAAGCAAGTCGACCAAGGAGTACCTGATTGAAAAGGGGTATGATTCGAAATACGGGGCCCGGCCTCTCCGAAGGGTCATTCAGAAGGAGATCGAGGATCCTCTCTCCGTCGAGATCCTGAAAGGACGGTTCAAGGGGGGAAGCGCGATTACGGTCAGCCTCAGGAAAGGCAAGATCGTCTTCATGCCGAAGAAGATCAAGGCTCCGGCTTCCGCGGCCGGGATCGCGTGAGCGGGCAAGACCGGAGTACGACGCCCGTGTCTGATCTGCTCTTCCCGCTTCCAGAGAAGGAACCAGGGCTCCGATTCCCCGGTGAAACCGCAGACATCTCCCTCGAGGT
>CAZPZF010000141.1:4392-8853 GCA_964590705.1 uncultured Spirochaetales bacterium
CCCGCGATTTCGAAACCACGGGCCTCTATCCAGCGTATCACCGGATCATCGAGATCGGAGCAGTACGGTTCACCCTGAAGGGAGAGACAGACCGCTTTCAGAGTCTCGTGAACCCGGACGAACCGATAGCTCTCGAATCCACGGCTATTCACGGGATCACGGATGAGATGGTTAAACACGCGGAAAAGATCGAAATCCTCCTGCCACGGCTGCTCTCCTACATCGGAGACAGGGTGATCGTGGGACACAACGTAGGATTCGATATGGCCTTCCTCGACGCGGCCTGCGCCGCGGCGGGGGCAGAGGCTTTGGGTAACATACGCATCGATACGCGGAACCTCGCGAGGAAGACCTTCCCCGGTCTTCATAGCTACAGTCTCGAGAAACTCAAGGAGTCGCTCGCCCTTCCGGCCAATGAATCCCACAGAGCTCTCGACGACGCGCTGACGGCCATGGAGCTGTTCCTGAGGGCCGTTGTTCGTGTCCCAGGATGGGAGAGGAAGACCATGAGGGATTTTTCCGCGTATACACGGTAGAGAAAGACACAGGGGTACACAGCAGATGAATCTTGAAGCCTTTATCCTCGGGACAGGCGGCATGATGCCTCTTCCGCACAGACATCTCACCTCCGTTCTCCTCCGTAGGGAAGGTGACCTCCTCCTGTTCGACTGCGGGGAGGGGACGCAGGTGAGCCTCCGAAAGCTCAACCTGCGGTGGAAGAAAATATCGGCCATCTTCATTTCCCATACCCACGCCGACCATGTCACCGGGCTGCCCGGGATTCTCATGCTTTCATCCCAGGTTGAACGTGATGATCCCCTCTATATCTACGGCCCGCCCAAAGTGAGGGAGTACGTGGAGAGTTCCAGAAGGGTACTGGACATGTTCATCAATTACGAGATCGTGGTAAGGGAATTCACAGAAGCCTGCGTCGTCCACGCCGAGGAATCATACCAGGTCCGCTCCTTTCCGCTCCGACATACCAAACCCTGTTTCGGCTACTCGCTCGAGGAATTCCCGCGGCCGGGTGTCTTTTTCCCCGAGAAAGCCATAGAGCTCGGGGTGCCGCGAGGTCACCTGTGGTCGAAACTCCAGGGAGGCGAGACCGTCATATCGGCAAGCGGCCGAGAGGTCTCGCCGGGGGAGGTCATGGGAGGAGCCAGGAAGGGGAGGAAGTTCAGTTTCGTGACAGATACTGGATACGTGCCGGACGCTGCGGCCGAAGTGGCTGGTTCGGATCTGTTCATCTGCGAGGGGATGTTCACGGACGAATTCTCCGAAAGCGCCGCGTCGAAGAAGCACCTGACGGCGAGACAGGCAGGCATGATCGCGCGTCAGGCGGGAGGGATCAAGCAGATGGGCCTGATCCACTACAGCCCTCGGTATACCGAGAAGGAATTGAAACAACTTCTCGTCGAGTCTCAGGAGTGCTTTCCCGATACCTTTCTCACCCGTGATCGCCAGGTGATCCCCATTCCCTACGAGGAATGATCCTCCTCCAATTCCACGCGCGGATAGGGGAGGCTCAACTCTTCGAGGCCAGGAACTGCCGGTAGCGGGCGGGATCGGTACGGAACGCCACGATTCGGTTTTCACCCTCGGTGCGCGCCTTTTCGAGACCCCGCAGCGCCTCCTTGAGGAGGAGATTCGCCCGCATGAGTCTGCCGTTTCTTGAAGAGATTCCCGCGTGTACGACGATACCGGGAACCTTCTCCAGGCCGTCGATGAATACCTCCACCTAGCCGACCGCCTGGGCCTGGTCGATATTCGGCAGGATGACCACAAAACCATCGGTTCCCTGTTCAAAGGCGAGGTCCTGGTACATGAATGTCTCGAGGATACGCTGGGCCACTTTCCGATAATCGGAATCGGTGCATCCCTTTTGGCAGGAGAAGGCCACACAGCTCAGATCCTGGTCAAAGGACGCGGCCCTTTTCAACTCGGAGTCGAGCCTCTGCTCCAGATACGATTCCCAGCCGAGATCGGAGCGGGGAGAAAAAAGACCGCCTTCGTGCGCGCAGGCATCGGACGGATGAACCGGTTCGACCTGTTCACGGGGAGTCATTTCCGCGCCTGTTTGGTTCTCGGATCCCGAAGCAGAGGCTTCGGGAATCTGATCCGGCGCCGTTTCCGAGGGAGCCTCCGATTCAGGGACATGCAGAGCCTCCGCTGCGGCCGCAGGAGGGATCGCCGGCTCTGGAGTGGAGGCGGACTCCGGTTCAGGACCCGGGGAGGCGGCTGGAGCCGCGGATTTGGGCGCTTCAGGCACAGGCGCGGCTTCTGTGGAGCGCGCAGGCTCGCCAGCCGGGAAAGGTTCCTGATGCCGGGTTCTCGCGGAATCGGTGTCGCGAAGAGAGAAGAGGATGAGAATCACGGCGGTCAGGATGAGAAAGAGGATCACCGCGATGAGGATCCCCTTTAGGAGGGAGATCGTGTCCTGATGAGAGTAGACGCCGTAAACCGCCTGGACCGAAATGCCGGGCGCGGAAGGCACGAAGACGGAAGCGGTCAGGAGGATTTCCTTCCACGAGTCGAACGCGGGAAAGGGAGCCGCGGCGTTTTCCGCGTATGGGGGAAGGGCGTGAGCGAGATAGGAATCATCCGCCGCATAGACGTATTCCACTCCCCCGCTGTTCGAACTGATCACGAGGGCTCTGAGGCGGGGTTGGGAGGAGAGGGTTCTCTTCATGAGACTGAGAAAGTACGGGGAATCGAACCTGCTTTCAATGAGGTAGGAAGCGGCGATCGAATCCTTGAGGCTTCCGAACTGCTTTTCGCACGAATTCTGTGCGGATCCCCTGGCCGCGTAGATCCCGATTCCGAGCCACGCGATCAATCCGAGAAAAAACAGGATCGAAAAGATCAGGTATATTGCGGAAAACTTCATTTTCATGATGATATTATACGGGAAAATACGGGAATGTGAATTCATTTTTTCCTGATATCGTTTCCGCCAACTTCTTTTTATTTCAGGGAGGTTCGAGATGGAAACACGCAGGAGAGGGCTGCCGACGGGCTGGTACCCGGACAACGAGAGAGAGATCGTCAGGCTGATCGCTGAATGGGGCGGATTACCCCCTGAGGAGGAGAGGAGGGGATTGTCCGGCGTTGCTCCGCACGCGGGGTGGTTTTTTTCCGGCGCTCTCGCGTGGAAAACCATCAGGTCCCTTGCGGCGGACGCTGGAACGGTGGCGGTGATCGGTGGGCACCTCGGAGTCCGTGACGGCATCGTGGCCGCGGAAGAGGGCGGCTTCAAAACCCCTTTCGGAACCATGGGGGCGGACACCGAGCTCCTTGAACGTCTGGCCGCGATGATCGGAATCGGGCCTGACCGCGCGGCTGACAATACCGTAGAGATCCAGATCCCCCTCGTTCGGTACGCATTCCCGAACGCGCGGCTTCTCTGGCTCCGTTGTCCCCCGAGTGGGTTGGCGTCCGAACTGGGGAGAGGACTCTCGGAAGCGGCGGCGGCGCTTGGAAGAAAGGTGGTTGTCGTTGGATCGACGGATCTGACCCACTACGGATCCTCATATGGGTTTCAACCCGCCGGCTCGGGAAAGGAAGGACTGCGCTGGATGCGCGAGGTCAACGACAGGCGCTTCCTGGACGCTCTCCTCTCCCTCGACGAGAGGGAGATCATCGACAGGGGGGTCAGAGAACGCTCGGCCTGCTCCGCGGGGGGAGCCGCGGCCGCCTGCGCGTTCGCCAAGGCGGAGGCGATACGCGCGGCCGGATCCGAAGCTGAAACCACGAGATCGGCCCTGCCGGCAGGCATCCTCCTCGGATACCGGACGAGCTACGATCTGAAAGCGGGAAACGACTTCGTGGGCTATGGATCGGTCCTGTTCTCGGTTTAAGGGGATTGGGCCAGACTCAGGTAGTGTTCGGCCATCGCGATGGTCCAGTCCCGTGCTTCCTCGATGATCGATCTGCTTTTGATTCCCGCGTCCGAGAACTCCTTTCTAATTGCCGCGGCGACCGGGTAGAGAGTCTTCCAGAGATCCTGTTGGGCATCCGGAATGGTGGACATGTATTTGACGAAGGGCTCGAAAGGCGGGGGAAGGGTCATGAGTCTCTCGATATAGGAACCGAGAAACGCTTCCCAGCTGCTTGAGGCAGGTCCCGCGGAACAACCGAACAATAGCGTTCCGCCCCGTCCGACCCCCTTTGCGGGAAAGGAGAGGGGAACGCCGGAACCGGGAATCGCCTGCACGTGGGTGTCCAGAGACGATGCGGACTGCTCCAGGCGTTCCTTATAGCTGATCATAGGGCGTGTCGTATAGATGAAGCCGTACTCGCGTCTTTCCTTGACGATGTTCGCGTTACGCATGAGAAAGGAGAAAAAATGGGAAGACAACGGCGAGATACGGCCGGAGAGTCCGGAGAAATAGGGATACAGATAGGTCCCTCTCGCGTACGACTTGCCCCGAGGATATGAGAAGTCAGCCCCGAAAAGATAGG
>CAZPZF010000142.1:0-5560 GCA_964590705.1 uncultured Spirochaetales bacterium
GTTTTCGTGAGGAAGATGATGAAGGCAGTGCCGGACAAGAGCATGATCGTCATGGAGAAGAACGCGGCCGGGAACCCGAAGGCCGCGGAAACCCCGGCTCCGATCACCGGGCCCAGCGCCATGCCGCCGGAACCCACCGAAGCGGTGAGACCGTAGATCGATCCCTGCCTGCCCTTGTCCGTCCGCAGGGCGATCATCGCGTTGATGCTCGGCATGGTTCCGCCGAGGAAGACGCCGCCGGCTATCCGGAACAGGAGCAGCTGTGTCGGCGTCGTCGAGAGCCCCTGCGGAATCGCGAACAGGGCCGCCCCGACCATGCAGGAGATGAGGGTTCGGCGGTAACCAAACTTGAAGCTCACCCTCCCGATGCCCGCGGAGGCCAGGGCCGCAGCCAAGGCGCCCGCCCCCAGAACGAGCCCCGTGGTGGATCCGACGAGGACGCTTTCGGGGGTCATCGCCTGTATCACGAGGGGAAGGATGGGGGTCACCACCGAATTGGAGATCTGGACGATGGCCACCGCGAGGACGAGAATCGGAAGTTCCCGCGATTCCCTGAGCGGGGAAAAATCGGGAATGACCGAACGCAGCGAAAATCCGCCCCGCGGCGGAGGGGTGAAATCCTCGGAAACGAATTTCAGGACGATGAGACCGGCAAAGAGAAGGAGTGCGGGAGTCGCGAAGAGGGCGGCGTGAATGCCGAAAAAATCGGATATCAGCCCGCCGATGAGAGGACCGACCGAGGATCCGACAAAGACCGAGGTCTGCAGCAGCCCGAGGCCGAATCCGGCCTCCTCCCGGGGGATCGTGGTGGCCACAAGAACCGTAGCCGCGGATACCGTGCCGGTGAGGATCCCCTGAAAGGCCCTGAGGATGAGAACCTGGCCGGGAGTCCCGGCGAAACCCATGATGAAGTACACCACCATGCCCCCGAACATCGCCCGGAGAAGCATCGGTTTTCTTCCATACAAATCCGCAGTCTTTCCCCAGATGGGGGCGAAAATCATCATGGTGAATGAACCGATGGAGTTGCACAGACCGACCCAGTATTTGATGCGGACGGGATCCTCGACCCCCAGATCCTGAAGGAAGAACGGAAGAATGGGGGTCGCGGCCGCGAACCCCGCTATGGCCAGGAATTCGGCTACCCAGATGGCATATAAATTACGTTTCCAGTTTCCCATGTGTCAGTGACTCAAGTTTCTGCATTTTCTCCAAAGAGGTCAAGGGGAAGGCTCCTTGTTTTTGAAGCGATCATGCCATATCATGGAGAGAATATCGGAGGTGGCTATGAGGGTAGCGAGAGAACGAACAGCGGGGCTCGTCATCGACATTCAGGAACGGCTCTTTCCGACAATGGCGGACAAGGAAGAATTCCTCAGGAACGCGCGAATCCTGATCCGGGGACTCGCGGCGCTCGCGATTCCCATCGTCGTGTGCCGGCAGTACCCGAAAGGGCTGGGGGATACGATCCCGGAGATCGGGGAAGTTCTGCCCCCCGAGGCACGGCGTTTCGACAAGACGACCTTCAGCTGCGCGGACGACCCGGAAACGAGGGGATATCTCGACAAGTTGGGCAAGAGGTTCATCGTCCTGACAGGGATCGAGACCCATGTCTGCGTTCTCCAGACGGCTGTGGATCTACTGGAAGCGGGATATGTTCCCGTCGTCGCCGCTGACTGCGTGACATCGCGCTCCCTCAGGAACAGGGATCTCGCCCTCGCGAGGCTCGAACGGGAAGGGGCCGTCGTTTCGTGCGCGGAGACGGTTCTCTTCGAGCTTCTGCGCCGGGCGGAACAACCCGAGTTCAAGGAGATCTCCCGGATCGTGAAGTGAGGGGAAACGCTCCTTGAACCTAACGACGAGAATCCTGATCCTATCGTTCATCAGCGTGCTCGTACCCCTGCTCCTTCTCTCTTTTTTCCTCAAGCAGGAGATAACCCGTAACATCCTGAAGGAGAAGGAGGACAAGCTCTTCGGGCTTGCCGTTCTCCTGGACAACCATCTCGAGGGAACATTCGACGACATCCTTGCGCGGGAAGGCGCTACGCATGCCTCCCGCAGGGAGAAGATCCGGATCTTGAACCAGGAGCTCTCGGCGATCACCGATTTCGTGGCATCGGGCAATCCGGGCGTCGGCGTGGGATACTACAACAAGGCGCTCGACGCGATCCTCACCTACGGGCCGAGCGAGGAGTTCTAGTACACGGTCGGCCAATCGATCTTTCCGGGCCACCAGGGCTACGAGGTGATGGAGACCGGGAAACCGATGGTGCAGATCGGCGAACTGGTCCGGGGCAGGATCCTGAACTGCATGTGGCCCATCGTGCGCGACGGGGTTACCATCGGTTACATCTGGTCGAACGAAACGGTGGACCGCGTGGAGGAGCAGATGCGGCCCATCATCAACCGGGTCTACGGGATCAACATCCTCATCTTCATCCTGATCTACGCGAGCGTATCCGTCAGCACGCGGTTCTTCCTGGACAAGATCCTGCGGATCAAGCGGGGGATCGAGGATCTGATCAACAAGCCCTCACGTCACATCCCCTCCGTTACGGGCGAACTCTCGATCATCGCGAACACGATCAACGAGCTTGTCGATTCCGTCAGCTTCATGAAGTCGTACAACAAGTACATCCTCGAAGGGGTTCTGAACGGGGTTCTCGCCGTCTCCATGGACGGAAAGATCACGCGGGCGAACAAGGCCTTTTTCCAGATGTTCCCCGAATTTCCCGAATTGTCGCTCGGGCTCGATTTCAGGGAAGCGTTCAAGGAAGAGGAGCTGCGCGATCTCATCGACGACGGGCTGAGCAGGGATCTCTTCTACACGAACCGGGAGATTTTCCTGGGAAAGAAGGTGCTCGAGATCTACAGCAACAGCATAACCGACGAGGACGGCGGCAGGCTGGGCGCGGTCTTCGTGTTCCGGGACAAGACCGTGATCAGGGAGTACGAAGCGGCGCTTCTCGAGAAGGAGAGGGTGGCTGCGCTCGGCGAGATGGCCCTCGGCGTCGTCCACGAAATCAAGAATCCGCTCACATCGGTCAAGGGCTTCGCCCAGCTTCTCCGGCACCCTGGGGTGACCGAGGAGAAGAGACTCCAGTACATCGGACTCATCGATACGGAGCTGAACCGGGTGAACCGCCTTCTGAACGAGATGCTCGTGTACGGAGGAAGGGCGGAGCCGGATCTGAAGCCTGAGGATCTCCTCCAGATCGTCTGCGAATCGGCAGCCCGGATCGACTGGGCCAAGGCCGGAGTCTCCTTCCGCATCGAACCGGAAACCGGTCCCGCCGCAGCCTCCCTGCACGAGGATACGGCGCCTGAGGAGCCCCCGGTCAGCCAATACATCGTCCTGGCGGACAAGTACAAGATCATGCAAGTCTTCGACAATATCCTGAAGAACGCAGTAGAGGCGATGGCAGACTGCACGGAGAACCGGCACTTGGCAGAAGCGGCGCCTCCCGAAGGGCGAGCCCGGACAGCCGCGGAGAAAAACGTAACCGCGCGCCTTCGAGCCAGCGAAACGGAAGTCGAGGTTTCAGTCTCCGACACCGGGTGCGGGATAGACGAGGGGATCATCGAAAAGATCTGGACCCCGTTCTTCACGACCAAGCGCGAGGGGACCGGATTCGGCCTTGCCATCTGCTACCGGATCGTTGAGGCGCACGGCGGAACGATCCAGGCCTTTTCGAAACCGGGAAACGGGACCACAATCACCGTTGTCCTTCCAAAAAAAACGCAGGGAGGCGCCGGATGAAACTTCGCGTTCTGGTCATCGATGACGAACCCAATGTCAGGATCTTCCTGCGGGACCTCCTTTCTCTGGAGGGCTTCGAGGTGTCGGAGGCGGGCAGCTGTTCCGAAACGCTCCGAGCCGCGGAGACGAAGCATCCCGACATCTGTATCCTTGACCTCAAGCTGGGAGAGGAGAACGGAATCGCCCTCATCCCGGAACTGAAGAGGATCCACGCGCCGGTCATCGTCATCGTGATAACGGCCCTCGGCACCGTGGACAACGCCGTCCTTTCGATGAAGGCCGGAGCCTACGATTTCATCACCAAGCCCTTCGACGTAGACACGATCCTCCTCTCGGTCAGGCGCGCCGCGGACTATATCGGTATCAGCAGGGAGAACGCGGCTCTCAGGAACCTCCAGAAGAACCGGATCTACTTCGAGGAGTTCGTCGGAGACTGCCAGGAGATCAGGAGCATCAAAAATCTCATCCCCCGGCTCGCCTACGCGGACGTTCCGATCCTCATCACCGGCGAGACGGGTACAGGCAAGAACGTCCTGGCCAAGCAGATCCACTTTTCCCTTTCAGGGGAGGAAGCCCCGATCGTCTATACCAATTGCTCCAGCGTTCCCGCCACCTTGTTCGAGTCCGAGCTCTTCGGCCACGAGAAGGGAGCATTCACCGGAGCCGCGGCGCAGAAGAAGGGACGCATCGAATCCGCGGACGGGGGCACCCTCATCCTGGACGAGATCACGGAGATCCCCTTCGAGATCCAGGCCAAGCTCCTCGACTTCCTCCAGGAGCGCAGCTTCTACCGCGTCGGCGGGACAAAACCCGTTTCCGTCACCCTGCGGGTCATCGCCATCACCAATCGGAATCTTCAGGAGGAGATCAAGTCGGGACGCTTCAGAAAGGACCTATTCTACCGCCTCAACGTCATGCACTTCACGATCCCGCCGCTGCGGGAACGGGGAGACGATATTGACCTCCTCTCCGGATACTTCATGCAGCTCCTGCGGAAGAAGTACAACGCCCTGAAGCTTGAACTTTCGGAAGGCGCGATGCGGCTCCTGCGCGGCTACTCCTGGCCGGGCAACGTGCGGGAACTTAAGAACATCCTCGAAAGGGCCTTCATCTGCGTGGAGGGGGATGTCATCGAGCCAGACTGCCTCTCATTCGAGGAACCTGACCAGGTACGCGGGCTTCGCGGGGGAAGCCTGAAGAGCGCGGTCGAGGAGTTCGAGAAGGAGACGATCCTGCGCCGTCTGGCCGAGCTCAAGGGAAACCGGACACAGACCGCGGCAAGCCTCGGCATATCGATCCGCAACCTCCAGTACAAGCTGGAGAAGTACGACATCGGCGGCTGAGCCCCCGCGCACCTTTTTGCGGATACCATGCAAAAACCTGCACGGTGCATGCGCCGGAGAACCTCGGCCGTCGGCTTCCCCGTCTTCCGCCCGGGGCGCGCTTGTTCCGAGCACGAGGAGCCGTCCAGCGGAAAACGGACACATCGAGAAGGCGCGTAAAAACGCCCTCGCGGCCGCGGGCGCCCCGAACACGCGCGACGGATCCGGTATTATCATGTCCTGCAAAGAAATAACCTCTTCCATTCGTCCGGCTGCCCGGCCTTTCCCCCTCCCGGAACGCCGGCAGAAGCGCGGGTGTGCGGTTTTCACCGATACGGCTGAACAAAAAGTCTGAGCCTGGCCGCGGAAACGCGGGGAGCTTCCTTTTTGGCACGGAATCTGCAAATAAGAGGGCACGCTACCAAAGGAGGAAAGACAGGGTAAGAGCACATGGGAATTTGTTCACCAAAGTGGCAAT
>CAZPZF010000142.1:5570-8810 GCA_964590705.1 uncultured Spirochaetales bacterium
GTTCATCTTTGCCATCGTTCTCACGATTCTCGTCTTTGTTCTGGGTCTGATCATCGAAGGCGCTTCCTTCATCGACATGGTGAAATACTGGGGCGGCGGTTTCTGGAGCCTGCTCGGTTTCTCCATGCAGATGGTTCTCGTCCTTGTCACAGGAAGCGCACTGGCCATCTCGAAACCCGTTCACAAGGGGCTCGTGGCCATCTGCAAGGTGGCAAACACACCCGTCAAGGCCATCGTGGTCACCACGATCGTCATGACCGTTGGCTGCTGGCTCAACTGGGGCTTCGGACTGATCATCAGCGCCATCCTTGCCAAGGAGCTGGCCAAAAGGGTTAAGGGCATCCACTATCCCCTCCTAGTGGCGAGCGCGTATTCGGGCTTCGTTGTCTGGCACGCCGGCTTCTCCGGATCGATCCCCCTCACCATCGCGGCCAAGAACGCCCTGATGGACAAGTTCGCGGGCGGGGCGATCGTGCCGACTTCCGAGACGATCTTCCTTCCCCAGACCCTCATCATCGTCGTGGTTCTCCTGATCACCATCCCCATCATCAACGTCCTGATGATGCCCAAGAAGAAAGAGCAGGTCATTGAGATAGATCCCGCCCTCTTCGCCGAGGATGATATCGAGGACAAGGTGAAGCCGAGAAAGGAGATGACCCCTGCCGAGAAGATGGAGAACTCCATCGTCCTCGCCCTGATCATCGGTGTCGTCGGCGTGATCTATGTGGTCAGGTACTTCGCCAAGTCAGGAACCCTGAGCCTGGACATCGTCAACTTCATCTTCCTCATGCTGGGTCTCATGCTCCACAAGACACCCATCAACTACGTGAAGGCCGTCGACAAGTCCGTGCGGGCCTGCGGCGGCATCGTGGTCCAGTTCCCGTTCTACGCGGGCATCATGGGCATGATGGTGAGCTCCGGACTCGCGGCCACCGTTTCGCATTGGTTCGTCGCCATCTCGACCCCAAAGACCTTCTCCTTCTTCACCTACCTGTCCGCGGGTATCGTCAACATGTTCGTTCCCTCCGGCGGCGGCCAGTGGGCGGTCCAGGGACCCATCGTTATGCCTGCGGCCACGGAACTCGGCGTTCCCCTTGGGAAGGCCGCCATGGCGATCGCTTGGGGAGACGCGTGGACCAACATGATCCAACCCTTCTGGGCACTGCCGCTCCTGGGCGTGGCCAAGCTCACCATCAAGGACATCATGGGCTACACCACGGTCATCCTTCTTTGGTCGGGTATCATCACGTCCCTGGGACTTCTTCTTCTGTAATTGAACGGTATGATATAATCAAGTTCCGCGGCTCCGGGTCACACCGGGCCGCGGACAGCGGCATATGGGCTCGACGCGTATAACTGGAGGAACACTATGATAGCCAAACCAATCATCTCCCCGGAAAAGGCGGTGGAAATGATCAAGGAAGGGGATGTCGTGATGCTCGGCGGATTCATGGGCTGCGGATCGCCGCCGCTGCTTCTCGACGCGCTCGAGAAGCGGGGAACAAAGAACCTGACCCTCGTCTGCAACGACACTGCCCTGCACAACCTAAAGACCGGCGAGAAGACCTTTGTGGCCAACCTGGTCGCCAAGAAGCAGTTCAGCAGGATGATCGTCACGCACATCGGCCTGAACGGGGAAACCCAGAGACAGATGAACGCCGGTGAAACCGAAGTCACCCTCGTTCCCCAGGGAACGCTCGCGGAGCGGATCAGGGCGGCCGGGGCGGGCCTCGGAGGAATCCTCACCCCGACCGGGGTCGGCACCGAGGTCCAGAACGGGAAGAAGGTGCTTGAAGTCGGCGGGAAGAAATTCCTCCTCGAGGAGGCGCTCTACGGGGACGTCGCGCTCATTAAGGCAAAGAAGGCGGACAAGGCGGGAAACCTCGTGTACGACAAGTCGGCCCGCAACTTCAACCCCCTCATGGCGACCGCGTGCAAGTTGGTTCTCGTCGAGGTGGACGAGATCGTGGAGATCGGCGAAATGGACCCGGAGATCGTGGTGACCCCCTCGGTTTTCGTGCATTATCTCATCCAGGGCGGGAAGAAATAGGGGGAGAATATGGAATACGTACCGAGCAAAGAGAATATCGCCAAGCGGATCGCCCGTTTCTTCAAGAATGGGGATGTGGTCAACCTCGGCATCGGGCTTCCGACCCTCGTCGGCAACTATGTGCCCAAGGACGTTACCATCATCCTCCAGTCGGAGAACGGCTTCCTGGGCCTCGGCCCGGCGCCGGAAAAGGGAAAGGAAGATTTTTCCCTTATCAACGCGGGCGCGGGCTATGTCACCATCCTGCCCGGCGGGTGCTTCTTCGACTCAGCCACCTCCTTCGGGATCATCCGGGGCGGCCATGTCGACTATACGGTCCTCGGAGTCCTGGAGGTGGATCAGGAGGGGAACCTGGCCAATTATAAAATTCCCGGTAAGATGGTTCCCGGAATGGGCGGAGCCATGGATCTCACGGTAGGGGCCAAGAAAGTCTTTGCCGCCACCCAGCATTTCGACGCTTCCGGAGCATCCAAGCTCCTCAGGAAGTGCTCCCTCCCCCTCACAGCGGTAAAAGAGGTCGACTACGTCATGACCGACGTCGGTTTCTTCGAGATCAAGGACGGTAAGTTCGTGCTCAGGGAGTACTTCACCCCCTACTCGGTGGATTTCATCCTCGAGAAGACCGACGCGGACATCGTGGTGGACAAGAACTGCAGGGAAGTCGACCTGCGTTGAGGAGCGGCATGGCCGCCCAACGGGACGGTACGGCAGCCCGGGTACATACAAGCGGACCTCGGCCCTTCTGAGGGGAGAGCGCCGCATGCCCGATTTTCCGGAGGATAGGATATGAGTAAAGCGAGTATCATCGGCGCCTACAACACAGCGTTCGGCTCGTTCGTGAGCAAGAACAAGGAAACGAAAGAGGTGACCGATCTCAAAACGATCTACGAATTGATGAACGAGGCTGGGCAGGGCGCCCTTAAGGACGCGGGTGTCGACGCCGGGCAAATCGACGGGATCTGGGGCGGCTCCTGCTGGCGTTCCCTTTTCACCAACCAGGAGCACCTGGCGCCAAACGCCGTAGAGGTCGACCCGGTCAAGCTCCGCTTCAAGGCGGCCACCCGTTGCGAAGACGCCTGCGCCTCCTCTTCCGTGGCTCTCTACAACGCCATCTACGCCGTGGAGGCGGGACGATGCAGATACGCCCTGGTCATCGGGGTCGAAAAGATGAACCTGCTCGACACTAAGGG
>CAZPZF010000143.1:0-5038 GCA_964590705.1 uncultured Spirochaetales bacterium
CGGCCAGAACGTCGTCTATCCTCCGTACCACCGTGCTGGTGGGGGCCTGTTTCAGCGAGCCCGGATTCGCGCGCGCGGATTCCACGATCGCCTTCATCGCCGCGATGAAGGCATCGAGGGTCTCCCGCGATTCCGTCTCCGTCGGTTCTATCATGAGCGCTTCATGGACGATCAGCGGGAAGTAGATCGTGGGGGGATGATATCCATGGTCGATAAGCCCCTTGGCGATATCGAGGGCGCTCGTCCCGCAGCAGTCCTTGAGATCCTGGGCCGATAGGACGAACTCGTGCTTGCAGAGGGTATCGTACGGAAGGGAGACGACCTTCTTGAGGTTCTCCTTCAGGTAGTTCGCGTTGAGGACCGCGAGCTCCGAGGCTCTCTCGAGGCCGTTTCCTCCCATCGCCTTCAGGTACGCCCACGCCCTCATCACGACGCCGATGTTGCCGTAGAATCCGGCGACCCTTCCGATGCTCTTGGGGTTGTCCGTCACCCAGCGGTATCCGCCTTTCGTTTTCTCCACATCGGGGCCGGGCAGGAAGGGCCGGAGCTTTTCGTTGACGAGAACCGCGCCGCTTCCCGGCCCTCCCCCGCCATGCGGGGTCGAGAAGGTCTTGTGCAGGTTGAGATGCACCACGTCGAAGCCCATATCACCGGGCCGGACCTTGCCGAGGATGGCGTTCATGTTGGCACCGTCGTAGTAGAGGAGCCCTCCTGCCGCGTGCACCAGGTCCGCTATCTCCTTCACGTCGCGTTCGAAGATCCCCAGCGTGTTCGGGTTGGTCATCATGATCCCGGCCAGCTCGTCGGGCCTGCACGAGCGGATCGCCTCGACGGAAACGAGGCCGCGGCTGTCTGAGGGAACCTCCACCACTTCGAACCCGGCGATATGAGCCGAGGCCGGGTTGGTGCCATGCGAGGAGTCGGGAACGATAATCACCTTCCGCTTCGTCTCTCCGCGGGCCGCGAAGTACGCCCTGAAGAGCTTCATGCCCGTGAACTCGCCGTGGGCTCCAGCCATGGGCTGGAGGGTGCCCCACCTCATGCCCGTCACCTCGCTCAGCATGGAGATGGTCTCATGGATGAGTTCGAGCATCCCCTGGACCGTTCCCTCGGGCTGGAGGGGGTGCAAACCCGCGAATCCTGGCAGGGACGCGATCTCCTCGTTCACCTTGGGGTTGTACTTCATCGTGCAGGAGCCGAGGGGATAGAATCCGTTGTCGACCCCGTAGTTCCTCCTGGAAAGCCACGTGTAGTGGCGGACCACGTCGACCTCGGAAAGCTCCGGGAGCGCCGCAGGCTCGCCGCGGAGGAGTCTCGCGGGAATCGGGCAGGAAGCCGCAGTCAGGGCTCCTTCTTCTTTCCTGCCGGAGGCCCTGCACACCGGGGGCACTCCCGTCTCAGGAAAGCGGTAGCCCCTCCTTCCGGGCCTGGATTTCTCGAAAATCAGCTCGCCGCTCATCTTATCACCTCCCGCAAGACCTTTTCAAAGCGCTCCATCTCCGTGGCTGTGCGCTTTTCGGTGACCGCCACAAGCAGCTTGTGCTTATCCGCCCGGGCATCCACCCTGCAGAGCGGCGCTCCCGCGAGGATCCCCTGTTCGAGGGCCCTGGCGCAGACCGTCTCCGCGTCCATCGGAAGCTCGACAACGAACTCGTTGAAGAAGGGTTTCTCGTGACAGGCGCGGACCTTCGGAATCGCGGTCAGCAGGTTCCTGAGGTGCCGCGCGTTCTCCATGTTGATGGCGCAGACCTCGCGAAGCCCCTCCTTGCCGACCGTCGCGAGGTAGATGCTCGATGCCAGCGCGAAGAGGGCCTGATTGGAGCAGATGTTCGATGTGGCCCGCTGTCTCTTGATGTGCTGCTCCCTGGCCTGTAGGGTCAGGAGGAAGGCCCGCTTGCCGTCGACGTCGATCGACTGCCCGACGATCCTCCCCGGCATCTTCCGCAGGAGTTTCTCGCGCGCGCCGATGTATCCTACCGATGGTCCGCCGAACGATTGGGGCAGGCCGAGGGGCTGGGTATCCCCGATGCCGATATCGGCGCCCCATTCGCCCTGAGACTTCAGCAAGCCGAGGGAAAGGGGATTTGAAGACACGATGAAGAGCGCCTCCTTCTCATGGATGGCATCGGCGAACCCCTCGTAGTCCTCGACGCAACCGTACCAGTTGGGGCTCTGGCAGATCACCCCTGCGACACCCGCTCCGGATCCGAGCTTCCGCAGGAGGTCTTCACGGTCCACCACGCCGTCCTTTTCGCCGACCTCAAGAAGCTTGACCTTGGTATTGGCGAAGTGGGAATGGAGAACCTCCCGGGTGAACGGGTGCAGGGTCGCGGAGTAGAGGATCGTGTCGCCGTCATTCGGGGAGGAATTGACCGCCATGACCGCTGCCTCTACGGCTGCGGTCGCGCCGTCGTAGAGCGAGGCGTTGGAGACGTCGAGGCCCGTAAGTTCGCAGATCATGGTCTGAAACTCGAAGATCGACTGGAGCATCCCCTGGGCGATCTCCGCCTGGTAGGGGGTGTATGCCGTATAGAATTCGGATCGAGCCAGCAGATGCTTCACCGTCTGCGGGATGACATGGTCGTAGGATCCGCAGCCCATGAAGGACAGCGCTCCAGACAGGTTGCTTTCAGCCATGCGGCGGCCCTCGCGAAGCACGTCATACTCCGCCAGACCATCGGGGAGTCTCAGAGGACCCTTGAGTTTCAGGTCATCCGGAATATCGGAAAAGAGAGATTCGAGATCGGGATGTCCCAGGGAACGGAGCATCGCGTCGATCTCCTCCTGGGTATGGGGAAGATAGGGGAACATCGATACCTCCTTGCGCTGCGTTGGAAGCCTTATACCAGAGTAGTGATTATTACGGTATTTGTCAAGTTTGGATTATAAAATCTATCTTTTCATCATTTTTATATGCGTTTTCTTATGAGAATATCAGTATCGTTCCAACAGAGCGCCGCTCGGGCCTTGGGAAACCTGGTCCCGCGGCAGCCGCGCCGAGAAGCGGGAGCGGCCGCACGGAACGGCAACCCAGGGCTCCCGCTGCATGGCTTCAGGGTTTGGTCTTGCGGAGCGGATCTCCCTGCTTGTGGTACAACTCCTCGTCCTTGTTGTAGAAGAAACTCAGGTTCCGGTACTCCTCGAAGAAGGCGGACATCTCTTCCGAGGAATCGAAGCTCTCGTCGATATTGTCCGTGACTTCGTAGAGGGTGAATTCCATCGGGCCGTCCATCTCGATCCGGTACAGGTAGAAGGTGCCCTGGTCCGCGGTGTCCTCGACATTCATGAACCGGGCCTCGCGGATATCGGTGAACCATGCCTGGTAGGCGTTGTCTATCGTGTAGGTTTCGCTGTCCGAATCCCAGCTGTATTTGTTGAGCGCGAACACCAACCCGTCGATCTCCTCGATGAGGTAGTACGCGGGATTGTCGTCAGTCGAGTCGAGGACCCACTTTCCGTAGAAGCCGGAATCGACCTCGACGGAAGGAGGCGAGAGAGGCACCGTCGAGCTGTAGGGACAGCCGACGAGCAGGAGCGCGGCGCACGCGAGGAAGAGGCAGACCGGTATTGAACGGCGGATACGGGAAAAACGGAGTGTTTTCATCATCTCCCCCCTTTTTTACCAGTATAGTCCATCCGGAAGGTTCTTGAAAGGGAAACCCGCATACGGCCCTCCGGGAGAGCCGCGGCGAGCGATGCTGGGCGCTTCCGGCGCTCAGCTGCGGATCCCCGAGTAGATGAAGCGGTCCAGCTGTCTCATCGACTTCCGGAAGAGCCAGTAACCGATCGCGGAGGCGACAACCCCGGCGCACAGATACCCGGTTCCCGCCGGAATCGGGAGGATGCCGGCCGCGGAAAGGCCGGAGACGATCCCGTTCACCCCCAGAAACAGGGAAACGACCGTGAAGGCGCGCCGGTAGCGTTCCATGTAGAAGAGATAGTTGAGGAGCGTGAGGAAGAAGAGATGGAAGAACACTCCGCTGAGGGAGACGGCCAGGATCGCCTCGTCCATCGCGCCCGAGAAGAATCGGTCGTTCAGGGCCGGTATGGCGATGACGATGGACAGGGAAACGATGCCCTGGAACGAGCTCTGTTCCGCCAGATCGCGGAGCGCCTCGCGAAGCAGCCGATACTTTCTCTTCACGATGTCCGTATACCGTTCGGCGGTGAGGGACATGAGGAAACGCTTGAGGAGGACCGAAAAGGTCGTTTCCGACGCGATGATGAAGAACACCAGGCCGGGGATCATGGTCAGGTTCGCGAAATAGATGGAGATATCGTATGGGTCGTATACGGGCAGGAGGGTGCCCCGCACGGGAGTCCCTCTGAGGAGCCAGTAGAGGGCCTTGTCGATCCAGAGCCCCAGGTAGTATCCGTACCCGGTGAGGAAGAGAAACCGGAAATCCTTGATGTAGCGGCGGAAGACGGGCCCGACTGCCTTTCCCCTTTCAGGCTTGAAGGCGCGGAGCGCGAGGAGGATCAGGAGGGAATCGATGAGGAAGTGGCCCACGGCGAATCCCAGCAGGGCTCCCGCCGCGCCGAAACGGGCGGACGCGAGATAGATGAGGAGCAGGCCCGCTCCCATTCCCGCGGCAAAGGAGCAGATGATCTTCAGGAACCAAGTGAGCACGGAGATGAACAGCATGACGAACCAGAGCAGGTTCACGCTCATGAAGAGGAGGACCGCCGCGAAACGGAACAGCGAGAGGTTCGGGATCCCCGGCCTGAGGAGCAAAGTCCCAGGCACGGCAACCGCCGCGGACAGGAGGAGGATCCAGGGGACGCATTCGAGGAGGAAGCCGAGCGCGGCTCCCTCCTCCTTCCGATAGACGAAATCCGCGATGATCCGCGTGAACACGTACTGCATCCCGCCCCCGAGGACGAGCGAGGCCGCGTACGCGTACACGATCACGGAGGTGAGGACCCCGGCCTCTCCTCCCAAGGCCCCGGCCATCCCCCTCTGGATGACCATGATGCTGACGATGGACATGATCCAGGGGCCGGCGACGATCATGGTCCCCGAGACCGCGGCCTGGGC
>CAZPZF010000143.1:5048-8794 GCA_964590705.1 uncultured Spirochaetales bacterium
ACGCCCGATGAGCCCTCCCCTGCCGGCCACCCGCCGGAGCTCGAATCCTATTCCGGCCATATCTGGTTTTTCCTTCCGGCCATCGCGGCGTACAAGGCCGCGAACCTGCGGTGCAGGTCCCGTTTATCGTAGAAGCGTTCCACCTTTCTCCGGTTCCCTTCGATCAGCGCGGCGGCCGTTCCGGGATTGTCATGGATGAAACAGATGCCCGAAGCCAGTTTCTGCGGATCCTTCGAGGGGGCGATGAAGCGGTGATCGTACTCGAGAAGCTCGGGAACGTTTCCGACCCCGGTGGACACGACGGGGATCCTGGCCGCGTACGCCTCCAGGATGACGAGGGGTTGAGCCTCACGGACGCTCGTGAGAACGAGGACGTCGAGGAAGCGGTAATACTCCCGGACGTCGGCCCGCCCGGTGAACGTGAACCGGTCGGCGATTTTCAGTTCGGAAACGAGGCGCACGCAGGTTTCGAAGTATTCCGGATCCTCGTCGGTGGGGCCGATGCAGTGGAAGAACGCGTCTTCGATCCGGTCCAGAACGATCTTCGCGGTGAGGATGAAGGTCCTCACGTCCTTGATCGGCACGACCCTTCCCACAAGGCCCACGTGAAAGCCTTCACGCTTCCGCCTCTCCACGGTGAAGCGTTCGATATCGATGCCGTTCGGGATGACCACGCACCTCTTCTCTGGAGCCCCGAGTTCCATCTGCTTTCTCCGGTTTTCCTCGAAGAGAGAGGTGATCGTGTCCGCGTTCCGGTAGCAGATCCTGCTCAGGTTCGTGTACAGGCCGATCCACATGTCCCGCTGATAGCCCTTGATGATCCCGGTCTTCCTGATCTCGATCTCCCTCTCCTTGTGGTACAGCCCGTGCTCGGTGAGCAGGAGCGGCTTTCCTCTCCGGTATTTTGCGGCTACGCCGGCCAGCCCGGCGAACCCGGTGGAGATGGTATGATAGATATCGGCGGGGGGGATCGGCGCCCCGAGCGCTGTGAACATCATGTCGTGCGCCGATTTCCACGCCCAGAAATAGTCTGAAAACGGGTACAGCGGATTCCGCCTCCGGTTCGTTTCCGCGAGCAATGCCCAGATGCGGTCGTTTTTCGCCGCGGCCGTATATGGATAGTATCCTTCAGGGAGGAAACGGAGGAGGCCGGCCATGTCCGGATCGCTCCCGGCAGCGAGATCCGTATGGAAGCGCTCGATCGCGGACACCAGCCCGGAGAGAGAGATCCGTCTCGTCGATTTCCGGTTCTCGTTGATCACGATATCGGTATGCGAAACGATGTTTTCAGGGAAACGGTAGCGAAGTTCCCGTTCACCGCCGGGACTGATCGTGAGAAGGGCGAAATCCACATCGGAAAGGCTGCGGACCAGATCGTCGACCCAGGCGGAGACTCCGCCCGTGATGAACGGGTAGGAGCCTTCGAGGATGAGGCACACCCTCAGACGATCCATCACACGCCCTTCCAGAAACGGAACCGGGACAGCTCCTCCACGTCGAGAAGGCCGAGCTTGCCCTCAAGCCGGGAGATCCATCTGGCGGCGCCCGCGTGGTCTCCCCGCCTGAAGTCCGATTCCGCGCAGAGAAACACGAGCTCGGCGTCCTCTCCCCCGCCCTCCTCGATCAGCTGGGCGAGGATCCGCTTCGACTGATCCCAGATTCCGAGGTCGAGGAGGATCCGGACCATGAGGACCCCGTCGTTGCTGCCGAGAGGGCCGGAGCGGCCGGCTTCCCTCAGGAGCGAAAAAGCCTCTTTGAGGTAAAAATTCCGGATGATCCTCTCTCCGGAGAGAAGGGCCAGTTCCCGGTAGAGCCCCGCGCATTCGATCAACGAGTCCGGGCTCCCCGTCTCGGAGGCGTCCTTCCGCAGTTTCTCGATCCTCTCGGCGTACCGGCCCTCGATCGTGTTGATGCCCTCGGCCCCGAACAGCGCCTTCTCCGGGTCAGGGTCAAGGAGGATCTTCCTGAACACCTGCATGAGGAGGAGGTTCGTTTCAAGATCGTTGTTCCCTCGGTTCACGATCCTCTCCAGTTCCGCGAAATCGAACGGTTCCATATAGAGAGACTTGACCGATACCGCGGCGTATTCGAAGGCCTCCACGGGCAGGAATCCGTCCTGAGCAGCCTTGAGAGCGGCTTGGGGCGTTTTTGAGGGAAGGTATCTGCCGATGTTCCGGATATATTCGTACGAGTCCATCACCTATCCCTTCTGCATCTCGAGAAGACGTTCCGCCCCCTCCATAAGCTCATCCGGATCCCTCGTGCCCTCCTGGGAAACCGCGTAGCCGATGACCACCTCAGGCTCGATTCCCCCTTCCTCTCTCCATGGGGCCTCGTGTATCCGCGAAATCAACTCCAGGCAGTACATGCTTACCCCGTCGTAGTCGAGATCCGTGAAGAGAATCGCGATCTGGCTCTCGGAGCGATACCTGAAGATCCGCGCCCGCCCGGCGGAGATCCCCTCGATGAGGGCGGCCAGGGCCCGGATCGTCTTCCGGAGTGTTTCCCCTCCGTCCGACACCCGGCTGTTCGTCACCTCGACCACGACGAGACTCACGGAGCCGCGCTTGCCCCGCCGTTTGTGAAGCTCCTCCTCGAGACTTCTGTGCAGCTGTCCATACCTGGGCAGTCCGACAGTGTCGTCCGTCTCCTCTCCCTTCAGGAGCGCCTCGTATTCCACCGCCTTCTCGATGGCCGGTTGGGCGAGGCCGATGATGATGACGAGAAGCTGTTCCGTATACAGGCTGTATTTGACGAATGGCATCTCCTCTATGTTCACGACTCCCCATACATACCTTCCCGCCATGATCGGCAGGGTCATGATGTTCCTGCGAGTGTCCATCCGGGCGAACTGCTCCGACTGGGTGATCATCCGCACGGAGAACATGGCCCCGTTTCGGAAAACCCATCCTTCGATGCTTCCATCGAGCGGGAGCCTGTCTGCGTGAAGCTCCTCCTCGGTCCACCCGATCTGCGCCGCGAGGAGGAGTTCCGAAGGCTCGTCCGGATCGAAGTACCACACCGAGCCCTTCGTGATCCTCGCGAATGTCCGTATCGTCTCCAGGAGCACGTCGAGCGAACCCCGCAGATTCTTCGTGTTGAGGGCCTGCACCTGTGCATAGAGGTTGGTGATCGATTCCCGTTGCCCGCTGACCCGTTCCTCGAGCTCCCTGTTCACCCCGGCCTGCGCCTGAATCAGCTCACGGAACCGCCAATTTTCCCTGGCAAGCAGCCTGATCCTCCCCTTGAGTCTCGCAAAGGTACGCTCATAGCCTGATCTGATCAGACCGAAAATATAGACCAGGACCACTCCGGCGGCCATCGGAACCATGCTGTCGTACAGGACGGAAGCAACGGCCCCAGATTCAGGCCCTCCGGGGCCTCTCGGGATCAAGAGAAGGGCCGCTGCCAGCGCAAGGCTTGAAAAACCGTAACGGCGGCCGTAATAGGCGGAGAAGAAGACGGCGAGGGCGATGGAAGGGCTGTACAGGAGCGAGCCGAACCCCGGATCGCCTCCGGATACCAGATCCGCCGCGAGGAGCAGGAGATTCGCGAGGAGGACTTCGATCGGTTTCCGAGTTTTTCTGCTCATGCCAGCTTGTATTGTATCGTATTTCACCGCCGGTCACATCCCCGTGCGCGAAACCGAGGGCATGCATTAGAATTGAGACAAGGGGGAATCATGTTTCGAATGCTATCGTTCCGTCTGCCGATCGCCATACTCCTCTCTCTTTCCCTGGCGGCCG
>CAZPZF010000144.1:0-8774 GCA_964590705.1 uncultured Spirochaetales bacterium
GCAGCTTATCGGCCGCGTGAAGCTGCGTGTTCCCACCGAGGGGGACATGATCCTCGTCAATCTGCCCGCCTTTCTAGCGGGGGATCCGGACGCCGTCTCGCCGTTTCGTTCGCCGACCGACCAGGTAGGCAAGCCGACCGAGTAGGTCGACTTGCAGACCGAGCGGGTCGGCAAGCTGACCGGCCGAGAGCCGGCGAATCGAAGAAAAGGGTCTTGAGGGCTGGAAAGATCCGCTTTTATCCCCTATCATTTCGATGTACTTCCGATCAACGACGCACGCAAGGAGACCGTTTGGACCACGGTGATCGCACGGAAACCCCCATGCCGACAGAGGGGAAGAGGATCGATTTTTTCGACGTCGACCATACGATAACCCGCCACGCGACAGGCTGGAATTTTGCCCGGTTCGGAATCAAGAGGAAACTGATCCCCCTGCGCGCCCTCGTCGTGATTCCCTTCTTCTTTCTTCAGTACCGCTTCGGCAGGTTCAACGAGCAGGTGTTCCACAACAGGCTCGACGTCTTCAAGGGCCTGCGGAAGAGCGACCTCGAGGAGGTTGCCCGGGAGAGCTTCGAGAAGAGGCTCCGGAGGGACATCAACGCGGACGCGCATGAGTACATCCGGAAACTCAAGGAGGAGGGGAGGACCGTTGTTCTTGCCACCTCCTCGCTCCACGTGATCGTGAAACCCCTGGCGGATTTCCTCGGAATCGATATCGTCATCGCCTCTCAGCTCCAGTACGAGGATGGGGTGTGCACCGGACGTTTTCTCTGTCCCCCGGTATTCGGCAGAGAGAAGATGAAACGGGTGCTTTCGTACATCGAGGAGGCGGGTACGGACGTTTCCCTCTGTTCCTTCTATTCGGACAGCTATCATGACATCCCGCTCCTGGAGGTCGTGGCTAATCCTGTCGCGGTGAATCCCGATTACCGCCTGAAGAAGGAGGCGCTCCGGCGCGGCTGGAAGATTTGGATGATATCATAAAATCTCAGGGAGGCGCTGTATGGGTGATTTTATCCTTTCCATCGATTCCGGAAGCACCGGTATACGGGCTCTAATCTTCGACCGGGGAGGGACGATCGTGGCGCGGGAGTACGTGAAGACCCCCGCTTCCTATCAGACCGCGGGCGCGGTGGAGCACGACCCTCTCTTCCTCTGGGACTCCCTCGTCTCCGTAGTCAGGAAGGTTCTTGAGACGAGCGGAATCGCGGCCAGCGACATCCTGGCCATCGGCATCAGTAACCAGCGTGCGTCGTTCTGCCTCTGGGATAAGGAGACGGGCCGCCCCCTCATCCCCTTCATCGGCTGGGCGGATGTTCGGGCCGCCGACGTTGTGGACGAGATGAATGGAAACTCCAAATGGCGGTCCCTGCGGGGCGTCGCCGGGCTTGTCGGCAGGCTCACCGGAAACACGATGCTCCTGGCCACGTCGATGCTGAAGTTCACGACTGATCACGCCTCCGCCCGACTCACCTGGGTATTGAACAGGGACCCGGCGCTCAGGGAGCGTTGCAGGAGAGGGGAGGTTCTCTTCGGCACCCTGGACACCTGGTTCATCTACAAGCTCACGGCGGGACGCTGCCATTTCACCGATTCCACCAACGCCGCGGCGACATCCCTTTTCAACCCCTTCGAACTCACGTGGAACGGCGTATTCGGAAAGATATTCGACATCCCCATGGCGATCTTCCCGGAGGTCCGGGACACAGCGGGCGATTTCGGTTCGACCGATCCCTCGATCTTCGGGTCCGAGATCCCCATACGGGCGGCCGTGGGAGACCAGATGGCGGCCCTCTTCGGACACTGCTGTTTCAGGCCCGGAGACGTGAAGATCAGCCAGGGTTCGGGTGCCTTCGTGAATATCAACGTGGGACCCAAGGCCCGGCTCTCGCGGCGCGGCCTGTTCCCGTTGATCGCCTGGACCATAGACGGGAAGCCGACCTACATGCTCGAGGGATACGTGGCCACCGCCGGAACCCTCATCGACTGGCTGGGACAGGGCATCGGACTCTCCGATACCCCGGCCATGCTGAACGAATTCGCTGCCCAATGCACGGACACGGAAGGAGTGATCTTCATCCCGACCCCGTCGGGGATCCGCTTCCCGTACTTCAACCCGAGATCGCGGGCTACCATCCTCGGCCTTTCCCTGGCCACCCATCGCAGGCATGTGGCCCGAGCCGTTTTCGAGGGGATCGCCCTCAGGCTCTGCGACATCCTCTTAGGCATAGAGGAAGACACGAAGGTCCGGATCGGGTCGATCAAGGTGGATGGAGGGGTGAGCAAGTCCGATATTCTCCTCCAGATCCTCGCGGATTTCTCGAATCGTGCGGTGGAGAGAGCCCCGGAATCGGACATGTCCGCCACTGGAGCCGCCTATCTCGCGGGGATTTCCTCGGGATTCTGGAAGGATCTCGACGAGCTGTCCTCCCTCTCGAAGGGATATGCCAGGTTCACCCCGAACATGGATCCTCGGAAGAGGAGCGAGAAGATCGCCCTGTGGCGTAAGGCGCTCAAGGCCGCTCTTTCCGTCCATTGATTCCGGCGGAAAGCCAGGAACGGACGGCGCGCGAGAAGAAGCCGACGGGGCCTCCCGGGATCGTCGGAAAGCGGGCGGCCAGCTCTTCCGGGGCTCCGGGAGCGATGAAACTTGTCTCCGCCCACTCGAGCAGATCCTCGTCGTTCCAATCGTTTCCCAGCGCCAGAACCGGATGTGACCCGCTGTCCATTCCGACTTTCCTCATGAGCCTTTCGGCGCACTGCGATTTCGAGACCGTGCGCGGGAAGACCTCGACCCAGACCGACGCCTTGTCCAGGGGGCTCGTCGTGCGGATGACGGTGTAGTTTTCGAGCCTTGAGGCGAGATCCGTGTGGACCCGCGCGTCCGACGGTTCCACGATGAGAAACTGCGCCGATTCTCCGTCGTACGGGACTGGGATGGAGGAGTCGAGCGGTACTGCGCAGTCGGCGTAGAGGGATATCCTCCGGAGGAAATCGGGGTTGCCCCTGCCGCTGTCATGGTAGTAGAAACGGTGGTTTTCCGGGATGGGAAGGTGGATCATGAAATCGTATCCCAGGGAGATGAACAGCGAGGATAGCTCCCCCGTTTCCCCGCGTGACAGGGATGTGGACCAGATGATGCTTCCGGTCCGGAAATCCATGATCCCCGCGCCGCTGGAGAAGAGGAGGTAGTCGATGGGGAAGTCCGGGGTGATCGCGCGCATGAGGGCGTAATGCGATCTGCCGGTCGCGATGCAGCGGAGGACCCCCCGGTTCCCCAGTTCGAGAAGGGTTTCCCTGTCCTCCGGGCTGACGCCCCATTCCCGGTGATAGAGGGTTCCGTCGAAGTCCGTAACGATGGCCCGGTTGTACTGTTTGATTTCCGTCATCCTGCGGGAATTATACCGAAGAGCGGCCGAAAAATCAGCAGGGCCGCGCGGTGAACGTAGACTTGAGGCGAAAAAAGGACTATCTTTGAGACGAATCCGGTCGGTGTCGGGCGCTGAAAGAGCTCCCGGCGAGGGGGCTAGATGAGACCCGCTGAGTTTTTTGAGTCCCAGACAAGGGGATTTCTGTCCGGGAAGGAACTGGATGAGCGGAAGCTGGCGGAACAGATCGGGCACCTGCGCGACAGGACCCTTCCGTTCTTGCCGCCGGAGATGAGACGGGAGATCCTCGACTACTACATCGATCTGTACGAATCGAAACGAGGCGCGTACCGAGACTTCCGCGAAATGGCCCTGGTTCTCGCGGATGTCGTCGCCCTGTTCACGGGCGACTACGGGGATGAGGACCACACGCTCGGCGAGGCTGACTGGGATTTCATCCGCGACCTCGTCAACGATTACGCCGCGGAGCTCGATGAAAAACTTCTCACCGAAATCATGGCCCAGGTGGTTTCCCGGGGCTATATCTGAGGAGGAGTCGGATGTCGGTTCTGTTTTCTTCCTTTTCCCTCAAGGATCTCCGGTTGAAGAACAGGATCGTGATGCCGCCCATGTGCATGTACTCATCCGATGACGGGGGTAAAGCAAAGGAGTGGCATTTCTGCCATTACCAGACGCGGGCGGTCGGCGGGGTCGGGCTTGTCATGGTAGAGGCGACCGCCGTCGATCCCGCAGGAAGGATCTCTGGCCAGGATCTGGGGATCTGGGACGACGACCACATCCCCGGGCTCCGTAAGATCGCGGATCTCTGCAGGTCGCGAGGTGCGGCCGTGGGAATTCAGCTGGCGCACGCCGGCAGAAAATCCACCGTCCTTCATACCCCGATACGATCGTCCGGAAGCGCACGTTTCAGTCCGGACTACCGTGCGCCCGAACCGATGACTCTGGAAGAGATCGCGAGGACGGTCAAGGCGTTCGGGGCCGCCGCCTCCCGGGCGCTGGAGGCGGGTTTCGACCTCATCGAGATCCACGCGGCCCACGGATACCTGCTGAACCAGTTCCTGTCTCCCCTGGTCAACACGAGGACGGATGAGTACGGGGGCAGCCCGGAAAATCGCGCGCGGATCGTCGCCGAGGTGGTGGAGGAGGTCAGGCGCGTCTGGCCGAACGATAAACCGCTGCAGATCAGGGTTTCGGCCGAGGAATTCGCGGCGGGTGGAAACGATCCCCGGCGGACCGCTGAATTGGTGAACCTCGTGAAGGCCGGTGGCGTCGATATCGTCCACGTAAGTTCCGGCGGGGTCACACCCGACCCCGTGAAAGCGTATCCGGGGTACCAGATCCCCTTTGCCGAGATCGTTAGAAGCGTCACGGGTCTTCCTGTGATCGCCGGTGGGTTTTTGACCGATCCGGAGCAGGCGGAGGAGATCGTGGCTTCTGGTAAGAGCGATCTCGTTTTCCTGGGAAGAGAGCTGCTTCGAAATCCGTACTGGCCGCTCCGGGCGGCCGGGCGTCTCGGTGCCGAGATAACGTGGCCGTTCCAATACGAGCGGGCACAGATCTGAGGGATGTGCGAGGAAGGATATGGATACCAAAGAGCGTAGAATAGAAGAGGTCCGGCGGACGATCGCGGAATATGAAAAAAGCCTGCAGACGCAGACGACACAGCTGGGATGCAGGCTGTTCGCCGACTGCGATATCGCCCCGCTCAGCTTAGGCGGAATCGTCAGGGAAGCCCAGGGATACTCCCGGGAACTCGAAGGGTACCGTGCCTCCATCGCGGAGATTCGCGGCGGGCTCGAAAAACTCGACGAGCTTCACGGCCGGCGAAGGAAGATCGAAGCGGAGCTGGACAAGATTGAAAAGGAAAACGCGAAGCTCTATCTCTCCATCGGTACCGCGTTCTACTCCGCCTATCGGAACGGGGAGATAAACCAGATCAGGTACAAGGATCTCTTCGGTCCTGCCGCGGCAAAGGAGGAACGGCTCGTCAAGATCCAGCAGGACATAGCCGAAAGCGAGAAGAGTCCTAAGGAAAGGGCCGGCTTCCTCAAGATGGTGATGGATTCCGGCAGGCGAACCCTGCTCCAGGGAAACCTCGCCATGCAGCAGAGGCTCTTTCAGAAGGAGCTTCAGAAGGCGGGTCAGGAGATCTGTTCGAGCGGTCTCCTCGATGAGGAGAAGGGCGTAGCTCTCGGCGCTGTCGCCCGACAGTTTCTTGAAAACAGGGAACTCGCCGTTTCCTTATCGTCCCAGAAGACCTCCCTGGACGAGGAGCACGCAATTATTTCCGGGAAGCTCAGGGATCTCGTAGGCGAGAAGAAACCGGCCGTACGGATCAAGGAGCTGGAGGCGAAGACCTCGGCCACGCAGAAGGATCTTGACAGGATCTTTCTGGCTATCGGCGAGAAGTATCTAGCGGACCCGGAAAAGGTGAATGCCCCCGCCCTGTCGGGCGATGTCGATTCGATCCGCTATCTCCACGAGAGCGTCGCGGACAAGAAGAAGGAGCTTGAACGGCTCCTGGCCATGGTGGAAATCGATCGTCTGGATCGAAGGGTCGAGGAATTGAATCTCAGGATCCACTCCCTGGAGGAAGCGATCAAGAGGCAGCAGGAGGAGATCAAGGGGTATCGGAAAGAAGTATCCAAGTCGGTCAAGGAGCGGGATAAACTCGCGGCCATCGCGTATCCGAGCGATCCCCATATCGATCCGAATGATTAAGACGATCCTGATCGGAATCTACCTCATCATCCCCGTCATCCTCTTTTCGATTCTGGTCTTTCCCTATTGGCTCGTGACGTGGCTGAAGCTGGGACGCTGGGCGGACCCGTACGTGAAGATGCTCGGCGCCGCCTATTCGCGCCATCTCCTGTGGCTCGGAGGCGCGAAGGTCGCGGTGACCGGGCTCGAGAACATTCCGAAAGACCGCCGGGACATCTGTTTCATCTCCAATCATCAGAGCTATGTCGACATCCCCTTCATCGTCGGCTACATCCCCAGGTTGACCGGTTTCGTGGCAAAGGCCGAGCTGTACAAGGTCCCCTTCCTTCGGATCTGGCTCAAGGCTCTGGGATGCGTGAAACTGGAGAGGGGAAGCGGAAGATCCGCGATCGCCATGATCAGCGCCGGTTCAAAGTCGATCCGCGACGGTCATCCGCTGGTGATGTTCCCCGAGGGGACGAGGAGCAGGAGTTCGGTGATGGGCCAGTTCAAGCCTGGCAGCCTGAAGATCGCCACCCGCTACGGAGCTATGATCGTGCCCATCACCATTGACGGAACGTACCATATGCTTGAAGAGCATAACCGCGTGTGCGGAGCCCGAATCACGATGATCGTCCATCCATCCATCGACGCCGGTAAACTCTCCGCGCGGGAGGTCGAGGAACTGCCTGACAGGCTCTGGAATATCATCAATGAGCCGTTCAAGTCCGGCCTGATCGACGCGACGCGCGACGAGAAGGGCTGACTCCGCCGATCGTGTGGACCTCTCTACGTAACGTAAAGCGCGTCTCCGGACACGGCCCCGCAAGTTCCCTGGCTATTCCCTCGTCAGTTTGCGGTATTTGATCCTGTGCGGCTGCCCGTAGGAGTCACCCAGGCGCCTCTTCCTGTCCTCTTCGTACTCGGTGTAGTTCCCTTCATACCAATGGACGCTGCTCTCCCCCTCGAAGGCGAGGATGTGTGTCGCTATTCTGTCGAGGAACCACCTGTCGTGGCTCACCACCATGGCGCTTCCGGCGAAATTCCCCAGCCCCTCTTCAAGCGCCCGCATTGTGTTGACATCGAGGTCGTTCGTCGGCTCGTCCAGCAGGAGGAGGTTTGCCCCGGCGAGGAGCATCATGGCCAGGTGAACCCGATTTCTCTCGCCTCCGGAGAGGACGCCGAGTTTCTTCTGCTGGTCGGTCCCGGAGAAGTTGAACTGGGCGACATACGCACGCGAGTTCATGGAGCGGTTGCCGAGCTGCACCAGATCCGACCCTCCCGATATGCTCTCCCAGATCGTCTTATTCGGGGCGAGGAGCTCCCGTGACTGCTCGACATAGGCGAGTTTGACCGTATCGCCCAGCCTGATGACGCCGGAGTCCGGTTTCTGCTCTCCGGTTATCATCCGGAACAGGGTCGTTTTTCCCGCTCCATTGGGTCCGATGATCCCGACGATGGCTCCCGGCGGAACCTGGAAGCTCACCCTGTCCATGATGAGCCTGTCCCCGAACGATTTGGAGAGATCCTTCACCTCCAGGACGATGCCCCCCAGCCTCGGACCCGGCGGGATATAGAGTTCGAGATCCTTGGTCGCGTCAGGGCCTTGTCTGGCGAGGAGCTGTTCGTACGACGTTATCCTCGACTTTGCTTTGGCGTGTCTCCCCTTGGGGCTCATATGGATCCACTCGAGTTCCCGCTCAAGGGTCTTTTGCCGTTCCGATTCCTTCTTTTCCTCCTGACGCAGCCGTTCCCTCTTCTGTTCGAGCCACGAGGAGTAGTTCCCTCGGTACGGAATCCCCTGACCTCTGTCGAGCTCGAGGATCCAGCCGGCCACGTTGTCGAGGAAGTAGCGGTCATGGGTGACCGCGATGACGGTCCCCTCGTATTCCTTGAGGTGATGCTCGAGCCAGGCGACCGTTTCCGCGTCCAGGTGGTTGGTCGGTTCGTCGAGGAGGAGGATGTCCGGTTTGCGCAGGAGGAGCCTGCACAGGGCGACCCGCCGTTTCTCCCCGCCGGAGAGCACAGAGATCTTCGTGTCCGGTGGGGGGCATCCGAGGGCATCCATGGCCAGCTCGAGCCGCGAATCGATCTCCCAGGCTCCAGCCGCGTCGAGCTTCTCCTGGATCTCCCCCTGTTCCTTGAGGAGCTTCTCCATCTCGTCTCCGTCAAGCGGTTCCCCGAAGCGCTCGTTGATCCTGTCGTATTCGGCCAGGAGCTTCATAGTCTCGGCGACCCACTCCTCCACGACCTCTCGAACGGTCTTCCCGGGATCGAGAACAGGTTCCTGCTCGAGGAAACCGATGGTGTATCCCGGCGAGAGCACCGTCTCTCCGATGATATCCGTATCGACCCCCGCGAGGATCCGCAGAAGAGAGCTCTTCCCGGAACCGTTCAGGCCGATAACGCCGATCTTCGCCCCGTAGAAGTAGGAGAGGTAAATATCCTTGAGGATGACCTTCTGGTTGTGCGTTTTACCGACCCCAACCATGGAATAGATGACTTTGTTGTCCGGTTCCTTGCCCATATCCCGTCCTTTGCAAAAAAAATGCCAATGCTCGGTGAAGCAATGGCATGGATGTCGCGTGCTGCGGTTGTGTCGTTCAGAATACGGGAGCGACGGGGATTGAACCCGCGGTCTCCGACTTGACAGGCCGGCGCGATAACCAGCTTCGCCACGCCCCC
>CAZPZF010000145.1:0-3094 GCA_964590705.1 uncultured Spirochaetales bacterium
CTGACCGTACTTCCTCCCAGAAGGTAATCGAACGAGGCCCCGAAAAAGGCTGCCATCTGTTTCAGGGTCCTTTCATCGGGAAAACGGGAACCTCTCTCGTAGTTAGCCACCGCCGACTGTCCCATGCCCAGAGCCGCGGCAAGTTCTCCCTGCGTAAGCCCTCTTTCCTCCCTCAATCCCCTGAGGCGGACGGCAAAGGACTCATAGCAGTCGCTTGTCATCGTCTTCATAGAATGAATATATCACAAATTGTAATTTTAGAAAAGCTTTTTTAATTTGTTTCTTGACATATCACATTATGTGTTATATATTCAATTCATTATATACGAAAAGGAGACTCCGATGAAACGATACAGGGCACTGACCATGGCGAGCGCTCTTTTCCTCTTCAGTGGGGGAGCGGTCTTTTTCCTCTCCTCCTGCGCGAAGAAGGCCGACGCTACATCCGGCTCCACATGGGAGCGGGGCATAGCCGAGGAGCCTCCCATTACCGTCGAGGCTCTCACCGTCACCAGGGGGAACCGGAACGAGCCCATCCTGGCGGCCGGTACCATTTCCGGAATGAACGAGGCCTACGTGGTGGCTGAAACCCAAGGGATCATCCGGGAGGTCGCCTTCGAGATAGGCGAGCGGGTCGTTAAAGGCCAGGTTCTCCTCAGGGTGGACGACACGGTTCCCCGCCTGGCCATGGAGCAGGCGCGCCAGCTCTTCGAAACCGCCGAGGTTGATCTGAAGGCCGCGGAACGGTTCTTCACCCAGGGTTCCGCATCCCAGGCCGAAGTGTCCCGCGCCAGGAGCTCCCTGAGCGGAGCGCGCGCCGCCTACGAGTCCGCCAGGAAAGGATACGAGGATACATCCCTGAAAGCCCCGATCGACGGATCGGTCGCATTCAGGGAGCAGGGCATCACCACCGGAAACTATCTCGCGCCGGGAACACGGGTGGCGCGGATCGTTGACATGACAGCGATTCGCATGCTCGTTTCCGTCGGCGAGCGTCAGATCCGTCTTGTCGAGAAGGGGGCGCAGGCGCTCATCCGGGTGGAATCGGCGGACGGGGAAATCCGAATCCCGGGAAAGGTCTCTGCAATCGCGTCGGGGAGTGATCTTTCCACGGGGAGCTTTTCAGTCGTCATTACCGCCGATAACGATCCCTCCTATGGTCTCCTTTCCGGCATGAGCGCCCGCGTTTCGATAGAACCCAGAGCCTCCGAACCGGCAGTCATCATCCCATCCTCCTCCGTGGTCAGTCGCGAGGGGAAATCGTACGTGTTCATCGCGGAAAAGGGCGCTGCGAAGAGTGTCGAGATCGAATCCGCGCCCGGGATCGGCAACAGGACAGTCGTATCTTCCGGCCTTTCCGGCGGAGAGATCCTCATCGTGAGCGGGCTCAACGGGATGAAACCAGGCAGGCCTGTCAGCCCCGTCGTCATCGGGGAAAGCGGGGTATGGAAATGAACATCGGACGTTTTTCGGTGAGGAACTCGGTTCTGATCACCATCATGATGATAAGCGTGCTCATTCTCGGCTTGTTCAGCGTGGTCCGCCTCCCGCGCGAACAGTTTTCCGAAGTCCCCTTCTTCTGGGTGAACATCATCGTTCCCTACCCGGGAGTCTCGGCGGAGGACATCGAGCAGACGGTCACCATTCCCGTCGAGAACGAGTTCCAGGGAATCGACCGGCTCAAGCAGATACAGTCTGTCACTACGGAAGGTCTGTCCGTGGTCCGGGTCGAATTCGACGACGGGATTTCTAACGATGAATTCGACCGCCTCTTCCAGGAGGCCCGGACCCGATTAGGCAGGGTCAATCTGCCCGAGGATACCCTCCCCGCCCTCATAGACGATTTCTCCTCGTCCGACTTTCTCCCTGTTATCGAGGTCGTCGTATCCGGAGAGGCCGGGTACGCGGAAATCAGCCGACAGGCGCTGGAACTCTCCGAAAGGATCAGGAAGGTTCCTGATGTGGCCGGCGCTTCACTCGTCGGCTCCCGGGACCGCCGAATCCTCATAGAGGCGGACAGGAGCAGAATGGAGTCACTCGGTCTCTCGCTGGGAGAACTGATCCGGACCATCCAAGCCCAGAACGCGACCATACCTGGAGGAACCCTCAACACCGAGTCGCGGGAATACCTCCTGCGGACCGTGGGAAGAGTCGACACGGCCGAGGAATTCGGGGCGGTGATCGTGCGCAGAGGCTCTGGCTCGGGCGAGGGGCTGGTCCGCGTACGTGACGTGGCTGCAATCACCGAGGGATTCGACGAGAGGGGTGTCTACGCCCGGTTCAACGGCGAGGAAGCGGTCACCATCAGGGTATCCAAGGTCGCCCGCGGAAACTCCATAGCCGTCATCGAAGGGGTCAAGGAACAGGTGGAAGCCTTCCGGAAGACCCTGAGGCCCGGCATCGACATCACCCTCTCCGGAGATTCGACGGTACAGATAAAAGAAAGCATCCGGGTCCTCCTCAACAACGCCGTATTCGGCCTCTTCCTTCTCACCGGCATCCTCTTCCTGTTCGTCGGCATCAGGAACGCGCTCATGACGGCCCTGGGGATCCCCGTCACCTTTGCCCTCACCTTCCTGATCCTTGAGGCTTTCGGGGAAACCCTCAACAGCAACACCCTGTTCGGCCTTGTCCTCGTCCTCGGCCTCATCGTGGACCACGCCATCGTGATTACGGAAAACAGCTACCGCCTCCAGCAGGAGGGACTCTCCCGTCATGACGCCGCCATACAGGGAACCAACCAGGTCGTCCTTCCCGTACTGGCAGGGACGTTGACCACCGTCGCCGCGTTTCTCCCCCTCATGATCCTCCCGGGAACCATAGGGAAATTCCTCCGGGTGATCCCGTTCACCGTGTCCATCGCCCTGCTGGCCTCGACCTTCGAGGCGATCGTCTTCCTCCCCTCCCATTACGCGGATTGGCCCGGCGGAAAGGTAAAGAGGGATAGGAAGGAGCGGTTCGACAAGGTACGGTCTATCTATAGAAACATACTGGAACGGGTCTACCGGAGAAAGGGGATTTCCGTCCTTGTCCTGTCCTCGGCCGCCCTGGGCCGCTTCCGCGTCGTCCTGCCCGTGGATGCGCATAAACTCCT
>CAZPZF010000145.1:3104-8754 GCA_964590705.1 uncultured Spirochaetales bacterium
GGATCTCTTCAGCGCCGAGGATTTCGCCAACTTCACCATATCGATGGAACTCGCCCCCGGCTCGCCGGTTTCCCGGACATCGGGGGTGGTCGAATCCTACGAAGAGCGGATCATCCCTCTCATCGGAAACGGGGAAATCGTATCGGTCTCCTCATCGATCGGGCTTTCATCCGGGTCCTCGGGGAATACCGCCAAGTCGAACATCGCCCAGATAACCGTCAACCTGGTGGAGGCTTCCGAGGGACGAACCCGCAGCGTCACCGACATCATGACCGACATCAGGACCTTAACCGCGGGGATTCCCGGCCCGGAGGAGGTGAGGTTCGAGAAGGCCACCAATGGTCCGCCCACGGACCCTCCCGTCTCCTTCAGGCTCTTCGGAGACAACTACGAGAACCTCGCCGCGGTTTCCGCTGCCATCCAAGAGAAGCTTCGGGAATACCCGGAACTCCTGAACATCACGGACAACCTGGAGCGCAGCACGCCGGAACTGCGGATCGTTCTCAGACCCGAGCGGGCCTCCGCGTACGGCATCGATCCGGTTTCTCTGGGGAGCTTCATCAGGGATTCCTTCGAGGGCAGGACCGCGACGACCTACTTCCGTGACAACGAGGAGATCGACGTCATCGTCAGGTACGCGGAGACCGACTCACCCTCCGTGGCGCTCCTGGACGGCATGATGATCCCGGCCGCGGGGGGACGCCTCGTGCCTTTCTCCTCCGTCGCCGATATCGTGCAGGGTAGCGCGATCGCTGAGGTCAAGCGGGTTGATGGCAAGCGGGAGATCACGATAACCTCCGGCGCCTACACCAAGGATCCTGTCAGGCGGATAAACCGGGAGGTGAAGGATTATTTCGACTCGACCCTCAGGCCTCTCTATCCCGACGTGACCCTCTCGGTCGGCGGGGAGTTCGCCGAACTAAGCAACCTCCTCGTCCAGATCCTCAGGATCTTCCTCATCGGGATCTTCCTCATCTATCTCATCCTCGGGGCCCAGTTCCGTTCCTATACCCAGCCCCTGCTCATCCTTTTAACCATCCCGTTCTCTCTAGCCGGGGTGATCCTCTACCTTTTCGTCTCCGGCACCCCCTTCTCCACAACCGTCCTGTACGCCGGGGTCGCTCTGGCGGGGATTTCGGTCAACGACTCGATCGTGCTCATCAGCTTCATCAACGAACTCCGGGGAAAGGGAAGGTCGGTACGGGACGCCATTGTGGAGGCCGGCACAACGAGGCTTCGGCCGATCCTTCTCACATCCCTCACGACGATCGCGGGCCTTCTACCCACGGCGGCGGGGATAGGAGGAAAATCGGTGGTCTGGGGTCCCATGGCGAGTACCATCATATTCGGGCTCGTTTTCTCCACCCTCACGGCCCTCTTCCTCATTCCGGGGATCTACGGTCTCATCTACGACCGGAAAGGATCCGCCCGCGCCGCCGGGACCGGCCTCGCCACCGAGGCCAGCCGTTCCGCGCACACAGGATCTTCACTGGAGGCACTCTCATGAAAAAGAAAATTGGAATGATAACCGCCCTGGCCATCTTCTTGGTCTCTCCCCTCTCGCTCCGGGCTGAGGAAAAGGCGCTGGGGATCTCTGACATCGTTACCCTGGTACTGGAGAACAGCTTCGATATACGCATCGCGAGGACCACCGTGGAGGCCGCCGAGACTGCCTACCGGTTGGTACAGGCTTCCCGCTCGCCCAGCCTCTCTTTCTCCGCGGACAGCTTGGCCTCGCCACTGTACGGATACTCCATCGGGGAGTCTTTCACGGCCCAATACCTCGGGATCGACCAGGTTGTCGAGACCCATACCATAGGCGGATCCCTGCTCTTCTTCGCGCCCACCGCGGCCGGAGGGTTCGCGTCCGCATCAGCGACCAACGGGACATCCGTATTCCGGTACGACGACGGGGACTGGATCGTGGAGCAGTCGCCGTCGCTCTCCCTCACCCTTGGCCAGACCCTCTTCTCCCAACCAGGAAAAGCCATCGATCCGCGGCTCGGCGAGGCCGTCGTCCGCTCCGGTCAGATCGGGTGGGAAAAGGCAAGGAACCTGGAGGCGGACAACGTGGGCAGAAGCGTATACGCCGCCCTCTCCCTTCTGGACTCGGTCATCACTTTCAGGGAAACCCTGACGCTCCAGGAGAAGAGGCTCGAGCTGGCCAGAAAGGAACTGGCTCGAGCCCGGGAAGAACGGGGGCTCGGCCGAATATCCGAGGCCGATCTCATCGCGGTCGAGCTCGGCTTAGCCCAACGGCAGAACGCCATCATCGAAACGCGGTATCAACTCCTCCTCGCCGAACGCGGGCTCGAGAGGCTCACCGGCCTCTCCGATTCCGGCGAAACCGAATTCCGCTGGGAAAGCCGGGAGGCGGGCTGGGTCGTCGACCCCGCTGGCCAGCCCGAAGCGAACCGGAACATCCGGATGGCGGAGCTGGAAAAGGAGGCGAAAGAACTGGCCGAGCGGATCAACGCCGCCGGAGACGGGATCGACGCGAGCCTCTCCTTCACCCTATCGCCCCGGTATCCGGCCGGAAGGGACGATTCAGGGGATTTCGGCGCCTCCTTTGTAGACCTGTTCGGCGATGACGCAGGATTCGATGTGACCCTGGCGGTCGGGCTTTCCATTCCGATCCTGCGGGGAAAAGCGCCGTCGATCCGCAGGGAGGGAGACCGCCTCTCCGCGCTCGTCGCAGCGCTTTCCCTTGAAAAGACGAAACGGGAGACCTTCGACAACGCCGTCCTCCTCCAGCGGAACATAGAGCTTCTGGAGGAAAAGGCCGCCCTTCTCAGGGAACAGATCGGCTACGATCGTCTTCTCCTCCAGCGCGAGGAACAGCGCCGGACCCTCGGGTCAGCTACGGACATAGACGTCGAGACCGTGAGGATAGAGATGGAAACCAAGGAACGGCTCCTGGAACAGGCGGAACGGGATCTCATCCTGGCCCGTCTTGAACGGATGATCCTCTTCGGCATGGACATCCAGGGATTGCTGGCCGCCAGGTAGGCGGCCCCGGTTCCCACTATCCTTTTCCCCAGGTCCATTCCTCGTCCGGCTTCAGAAGAAAGTGGCTGCCAGGTGTCCTCTATGCGTATATTGAATGCGGAAAGGAGAAGGATAGCATGAGCACCGGTCGGAGAATCATCTGCTCCCTCGGCTCGGGAGCGGCCTATGGGTACGCGCACATCGGGGTCCTCAAGTACCTCGAGGAGCGGAAAATCGAGGTGGGCGGAATCGCGGGAACGTCGATGGGAGCCATCGTCGGCGGACTCTACGCGTACGGATACAGGGCGGACGAGCTTGAGGAACTTTCTTCGAAGCTGAACACGCTGGAGATAGCGAAATGGTTCTTCCCCACATTTCCCAAGGGCGGTCTTATCGACAGCGACAACGTGAAAAAATTCCTATCCTCTCTCATCGGAACGGCGCGTATAGAGAACCTGCCGATTCCCTTCCGCTGCGTTGCCACAGACATCCTGACCGGGACCGAAGTCGTCTTCGATTCAGGCCCGCTCATCGACGGGATCGTTGCCTCTATGTCGATCCAGGGGATGTTCAAGCCCTACCACTGCAGGGGACTCTATCTCTGCGACGGAGCTCTCTGCAATCCGGTTCCATGGGATATCGGGAACAGATTGGGCGATCGCAACCTCATCGTGAACGTCATTCCCACCATGGGAATCCTGCCGGACGGAACCCGCAAGGTTGTCTTCTCATCGCAGCTCGGGGGGGGTGAATGCGTGGAAGAGGAGACGGGCTTCCTGAACGGGATCCGAAGCGGCAGCTTCCTCCAATCGTTCAAGGAGATCATGGACAACCTCATGAGCCGGAAGCTTTCGATCCACCAGCTTCGAAGCGAAATCAGGCATAAGGAATCTGAGAATCTTCCCTCGCTGATGGATGTCCTGATGAATTGGACCTTCATGACAGGAGTCGAACGGAAGATCCCCAAGCCGGAGCCGGGGAAGAGACAGGTACTGGTGGAACCCGAGGTTTCCGCCTACAGCCCGTTCGATTTCAGGCTGGGGAAGGAGCTGATCCGGATCGGCTGGGACGCCGCCGCAGCACTCAAGGATCGAATCGAGGAACTCGCAGGCTGAAGAATCGGGCAGCGCGGCATAGATGCCGCGGAGTGGCGCGCGGAATTCGCGGCGGATCAACGGTGAATCGCGATACGGAATCAATATCCGCAGTGGGCAAACCGCTTTGAAGTCGGAACTCCGCTCCAGGAACCCGCCTCAGCCGCTGAAGCCCCACGTTCCCGGTTCGAACGGTTCTCGGATCGCCTCCTCGAGAAGCCGGAGAAAGCGAAGCCGTTCCATGGGTCGCGCTCCAAGGCTCTCCAGATGCGGCGTATGCACCTGGCAGTCGATAAAGGAAAAGCGCGGCGCCCCCTTGCCGGCTGCGCGAAAAAAAGTAATGAAAGCGGCCTTGGAGGCGTTCGGCTCCAGAGAGAACATCGATTCCCCGAAGAATCCACAGCCTATCGAAATCCCGTAGAATCCCCCGGCGAGTCCCTTTTCCGACCATGCCTCTACGGAATGGGCATAACCAGCCTCGTGCAGGCCGATGTAGGCCTCGATCATCTCATCGACGATCCACGTCCCGTTCTGTCCCTTCCTGGGGATTCGCGAACAGTTCCGGATCACGTCGGGAAAGGCCGTATCCGCCGTGACGCGGAATCGGCGCGAATTGAGGACCCGTCGCATCGAGGAGGAGACCTTGATATCCTCGGGGAACAGGATGAAACGCGGATCCGGGGACCACCACATGATCGGTTCATCATCCCCGTACCAGGGGAAGAGTCCCTGCTCGTAGGCGGACAGAAGCATCCCCGGCGAGAGATTGCCGCCGACCGCGCACAGCCCATGCCCCGGGGCGTCCGCGGGGTCGGGGAATCTGCAGCGGTCGTTGAATCCAAGCCACGGGAAAGGAGGCAGGTTTCGGGGATACCTCTTCATGCGCGGGATTATATCATGCGCCGGATCATTCATACACCGGCTGGTATGACGCGGATGAGGGTATCACACGACCGGCACGTCCACACCTCCGAGCGTGAGAGTGACCTCACCGTCCCTCACGTCGATTTGCGCCGTGCCGCCTGCAGAGAGATCACCGAAGAGCACCTGATCGATGAAGAGAGCCTTTACACTTTCCGAGACGGTCCGGGCGATGTTTCGGGCGCCATAGTCCGCGGAGAAGCCTCGCGCCGCGAGGAAGGAAACCAGCCCCGGCGTCCATGAGAGCCTGACCCCCTTCTTTGCCAGCTGACGGGAGAAGGCGGCAAGCTCCTTGTCGACGATCCGCTCGACTTCCGCGGTTCCCAAAGGCTGGAAGGTCACGATGGCGTCGAGCCTATTGCGGAATTCCGGCGAGAAGATTCGATTCACCGCCTCGCCCAGGATCCTCAGATCGCCTCCTTCTCCGCCGAAACCAACCACCCTGTTCCCCATGTCGCGCGCGCCCGCGTTCGATGTCATGATGAGTACCACGTTGCGGAAATCGGCCTTGCGCCCGGCATTGTCCGTCAGGGTCGCGTAGTCCAT
Organism: uncultured Spirochaetales bacterium; assembly: GCA_964590705.1. Classification (GTDB taxonomy): domain Bacteria; phylum Spirochaetota; class Spirochaetia; order CAZPZF01; family CAZPZF01; genus CAZPZF01. Next base: position 8,654 of record CAZPZF010000145.1, read on the forward strand.
CACCTGAAGGAGGATGTTGTAGATGTCCGGATGCGCCTTTTCAATCTCGTCGAGGAGGAGGACGGCATAGGGAGTCTTCCTTATCGCGTCGGTCAGGAGGC
>CAZPZF010000146.1:0-8752 GCA_964590705.1 uncultured Spirochaetales bacterium
ATCGAATTGCTCCAGCGCGATATAGGCTTTTATAGTCCAGTAGTATGCGTCGCCGTGGAATCTCGAATAGGCGGGATTCAGGATGATTTCTCGGAACGTGAGGAGAGCCTGGTCATACACCATGTTCTGAAACTGCGTGATTCCTTCCTTCAGAACAGCAGCCCCCCCATCCGCTTGCGCGGAAAGCAGGACAGGCTGAAGCAGGACGATGAATACGATTGTCAGGATGATCCCTTTTTTCTTCAATGGTTTACTCCTGAGCCTCTTTCAAACTATCCTCAAAGGAAGAAGCTCCATCTTGTGGTCTTCGAGTTTGCTCCTCATCACATTTTCGGCCAGTTGAAACGCCATCTAAACGACTTTGTATCCTTTCAAGCGCATTACTTCCGCCCCGGGACTTTCAGAGGAAAAGAACGCGGATCCGCTCACCAGTATTTCCGCTCCCGCTTTCCGGGCCGCGACAGCTGTTTCCGGATTGATGCCTCCGTCGACCTCTATTTGATACCGGAATTTCCCCTCCTCGCGGAGGGCTCTGAGAGTCTCGACTTTCCTAAGCGTCTGGGGAATCATCTTCTGACCGCCGAACCCGGGATTGACTGTCATGACCAGGACGATATCGACTATTGACAAAACTTCGCAGATAGCGGAAACCGGGGTCGAGGGAACGATGGATACTCCCACGCGTTTTCCTGTTTCGGTTATGAGGGAGAGGGTCCTGTGCAAGTGCGTGGATGACTCGGAATGCACGGTTATGGCAGTGGCTCCCGCATCGGCGAAATCCCGGATATAGCGCTCAGGAGAGGTGATCATCAGGTGAACGTCCAAGGGCAGCGATGTGATCGCTCTGACGTCACGGACCATTTTGGGCCCGAATGTGATATTCGGAACGAACACACCGTCCATCACGTCCATATGGAGGAAGTCGCAGCCCGCGGCTTCACACATCCTGACCGCTTCTTCGATGCGGGTGAAATTTGCGGAGAGAAGGGATGCGGAAACGAGCGCCTCGGGATATCCCATGTCGTATATGTATCAGAAAATGGGTCGGAGCGCAATCGCCGACCGTGGGTGGTTTTCTGATCCCAGTCCCGGCTGATTGACTAATACGTTGGAGATGGTATAATGGAGAAAATGCGCCAATCTGCGTGGATATGGGTATAATAACGGGTAGAGATGAGGATATCGAGGGGTTTCTTGTACAGGCATACGGGTGTGCAAGAGCCGGATCGTTTGAGGAAGCGGAATCGTTTCTCGAAAAAGCTCTGTCAATCGATTTTGAGAACCCCGAAGTCGTATCCTCCCTGAAGTGCGTCAATTTTTGGAAGGATAGGGACCGGCAGCTTACTGCATTATCCGATCCTTTCGAAAAGGGCGAGTATCTTCTTAAGGAATGGCGGGCTTTCTCCCATTTCCTGAAACGACTCGAAGCCGAGTCCCGATACGAGCGGTGCTCCTACTCCATCAGGCAGTACGTGTTCGGGCAGGCCCTTTTCAATTATATGCGGCTCTACGACGAATCGACCGGCTCCGACACGGAGATCCTCTCCCGACTCGGGAAGTGCTACAAGGGCCTTGGCAATTACGGAAAGGGGGTCGAGTTTTTCGAGCGTGCCAGCCATCAGAAGACAGACGATCCAGAACTCCTCGCGGAGCTGGCGGATTGTTACGCTTTCGTGAATGAGACCCGAGCGGCAAAAGTCTTTTTTCGGGAAGCCTTCTACATTAACCCGCAGAAGATCGATATCTGCTCGATGGAATCTTTGCTCATCCAGAGGCTGGTAGATAGGATAGCGGAAATGGGGTATCATAGTCCGGAATTGGAGGAGTGGATACCCGTATACGGAGTAATCTTCGGGGTCTTCAACGTAAAGCGTGAGCTCCGCCCTATCGAGTACGGCCAGCTGAAACAGGGAATTTACACGCTCGAGAGTAAACTGGCCGAGAAGATGGATGATCCGATCCTGGTCCCGCGGCTTCTAAACAGGTATTTTTGGCTTATCGATCATTACATTTGCGGAAGGGACACCAGGGACAGGATTGACGAGATTCTGGGGAAGATAAGGGAGCTCAACCCTTCGATATACGAGCTGTATACACATTAAACGGGGAGCGGTAAACATGTCGGATGCCAATAGAAAGACGATTCATGAGCTTCTTAACGAAGAAAAATGGACTCGTGCCACGATCAACAGCTATACGGTCAATAACTTCAAGGAGCTCGACAGTCTGATCACTGCCACTGTGACCGATGAGACGCAGAACGAGATCAAACAGCTCTGCGACGAGCATCTCACCCACACGAAGAACAGCATCATCGCCCTGTATATATCGGGAATCATCGCCCTCAGAAGGCAGATCGTCGACGACACACACCTCGTCCACCTCATCAGTATATTCATGGACAACCATAAATGGAAGATCGTCGAGTTCTTATGCAACCGGATCCTCAGTCTGGGTGAGAACAAGACGGCATTGCGTACTCTTGCCGAATGTTACTCGAATGAGAACGAAGAGGAGAAGATGTACGCGATCTGGGAGCGGCTTATCCACGTCGACTACGAGGAGACGGAAATCGTGCGGCTTCTCGCCGAAAAGAAGGAACGAGAAGGCGATACGGAAACAGCCGTCGATTATTATAAGAAAGCCATCCACCGCTTCCTGAATAAGAAGCTCTTCGCTCACGTCAAGGAGATATGGCAGAAGCTGATAGAGTATTGTCCGGATGATCTCGATTTCTTCTACCATGTCGAAAGGAAAACAGCCTCGCTTCTGAATGGGGAACGGGCATCGACCCTGCTCGAAGAGCTGTATAAGTATTATAGAAGCAAAGAAGACTGGGACAACAGCATCGAGATCCTCAAGCGGATCCTCTCCTACGACCCGAAGAACCAGCAGGCACGCAAGGAGATTACCGACTGCTACAGGCAGAAATACTCCTATCACAGCCAGCTAGAAGAGTATATTAAGATCTCGAATCTCACACAGGGTTGGCGGAGCGTCCATGAAGCTATTGCAGATTTCGAGAAACATATTTCCTTTGACGAAGGTAATTTCGTTTTCCATCGTTCATGGGGCATTGGCAGGATCTCCTCGATCAAGGATGATGAAATCATCATCGATTTCGTGAAGAAGAGGAATCACGCGATGTCTCTCAAGATGGCCGTGGGAGCACTTCAAAGCCTCAGCAAGGAACACATCTGGGTTCTCAAGTGTATCTGGAAAAAAGAAAAGCTCCGTGAAAGGGTAAAACAGGATATCCCTTGGGCGCTTCGGACGGTCATAAGGAGTTTCGAGAACGGCGCGAGCATGAAGCAGATCAAGGATGAGCTAGTCCCTAGCATCCTCGAACAGAGCGAGTGGAATTCCTGGAGCACGGAGGCGCGGAAGATTTTGAAGACAAACCCTGTCTTCGGGAACATTCCAGATAAGGTGGATCAGTTCGTGGTTCGCGACAAGCCGATAAGCTTCGAGGAAAAAGTGTTCAACCAGTTTAAGGCTGCAAAAAGCTTTTTCGGCAAGATCAAGGCGCTTGAGGATTTCCTGGAGCACAGCGATTCGGAATCCGAGTACTTCTCCGAGATGTTCGGCTATTTCGTGAATTTCCTCAAGGCTTTCAGCGTGGTCAACGAGGTAGTCGTTTCCAGTTACTTCCTCGTCAAGCATGTTGTCGAACGCAACCACTTCCTGAATCCGGGAATCCATATTGAGTTCCGGGACCTGTTCGACCAGATCGAGGACATCCAAGCGGTATTCCGTGCGATAGAGGATCAGAATATCAAGAGAGATTTCCTCGGCGCGATCAAGAATACATGCGAGGACTGGCCGGATTATTTCCTGGCCTTTTTCTCCTCCTATCCGAACCGCTATATCATCGACGAACTCGAGGCCAACGGTTTCGAGGACAGGATCCGGGTTCTGTTTCAAGACATCATTGACGGATACCGGGACAATCGAGAGGCATTTATCTGGCTTGCACGCAATTCGAGCGACACGAATTTCTTCCAGAAGTACGGCCTCAAGTATGAGAAGACCATGATTGGCATGATCCATCTCCTTGGCATCACCTTTAGGGAAATCAATAACAAACGCGACGTCAGCGAGAATCGCAAGCTCAACAAACAGATCCAGAGCTACCTCTTCAAAGACCAGAGGCTCGACGCATTCGTAAAAGAGTCTGACGAGGATTCAATCGGCAGGATCTATACCCTCGTGAAAGAGGTGAAGGAACTCGACCCCTCCATTCGGATAGAACTGAAACACAAAATCGTGGAGCGTTTTCCCGATTTCAAGTTCTACGGCGAGGATGAGCAGGAAACGGTTTCACGCGGCGGTTTGATCGTCACCGCGAAGAGTTATGAAGCCAAGCAGAAGATGCTGCAGCATATCCTTGATGTGGAGATTCCCGCGAATTCCAAGGAAATTGGAGCCGCTCTCGAGCTGGGCGATCTCAGGGAAAACGCTGAATACAAGGCGGCAAAAGAAAAGCAGGAACTCTTGAACACCTCGAGTTCGCGACTCAAGGAGGAACTCGAGCGGGCCCGTATCTTCAGTGCCGATCAGGTTGATGTTTCAAAGATCTCCTTTGGGACGGTCGCGGTCCTTAGAAACGAAACGACGGGAAAGAACGAGGAGTATACCATCCTTGGCCCTTGGGAATCCGATCCCTCAAACAATATCCTTTCTTACCTCTCCCCCTTCGCCGCAGAACTTCTCAATCATAAAACGGGAGATTCCTTCTCTTTCTCGATAAATGAGAGATCCTATGCATTCAGCGTGATCGAAATCAGGGAAGCGAGCTTTTGATGACAAAGAGATTTTTAAGCGCGGTCGCTCTCGCACTGCTCCTCCTCGCCGGCGATTCCCCGGCATACGCGGAAGCGGGAAACGATATTGTCGTCCTCTTCGATGTCTCCGAAAGCGTCTTGCCTATTTTCGGCGACTTACAGGCATATCTGATCGACACGGTTCTTCGCAGGCATGTCCGCTACGGGGATACCTTTCATCTGATCAGTTTCGCAGCCAATCCCGAGACCGAGATAAGCAGGGTCATCGAGGCAGAGGACGCTATCGACCCGATTGTCGCGAGGATTCTCCTGATCCAGCCGCTGGGCCGATATACGCACCTGATTAGCGCCTTCAACTATCTCTCCCAGTCCGGTTTCGATCTTCCCGGCACCACGAAGAAGATGATCATCATCCTCTCTGACGGAGTACACGACCCCCCTCCGACAAGCCCTTTCTACGGGATCGAGGATCCGGAAAGTCAAATGCGGGCGATCGCGGGTTCGATCAGGGAGCAGGGATGGGACGTCTTTCTCATCGGCCTTCCCGCTAACGGGCGCGGCGCGGAGACGCCGATCGCGCAGGGACAGGCTCAAGAGCCGTCAGCGGTCTCTGGATCCGGGACAGGGTCCGGAGGCGCTGTAGGATACGGAAGCGTGGCAGGGTCCGTCGATCGAGCGGCCGGATCCCCAAGCGGCGCATCGCTGGTTGAATCCGCAGTCCAAGAAGAGGCCCTCCTTTCGGGAATCTCCGACGCGCTTGGAGTCGATCTTCACAGGTATCCCGCGGATATGGAACATATCAACGCGCTTGGCTTCCCGACGGTTCTCTTCCCCGAGTATCTAGGAAAGGTGAAAAGGCAGTTCTCGTTCCCACTGGTTTTCTCTAATCCCACGGACAGCCGGATGATGCTGAAGATCGGGTCGATTCTGTACAACCAAGAAAACATTCTCGATGCTCCTCAGAGCGTCGTTCTCAACCCGGGCGGTTCGCAGACCGTCGATATGCCCATCACTCTTCCCCAAAGCGTCAAACCGGGAATTCACGATCTTGAATTCACGATCGGTTTCACCGGCCAGTCAGCGGCCTACCCGAACCGCGGAGTCGTGAGCTTCGAGCTTGCGGCGGGCAGGGTCTGGGAGGTGAGGAGGTTTCTCACGTATGTGCTGATCGGCGTCTCTGCTCTCCTCGTATTGGGCGGCGTTATCTACTTTGTGCTGCATCTCAGGGGGGTTCTCGAGGGAACGGCGGCCCGGACGGCTCGAGCGTTCCACGAAGCGGAACCTGAGCGCGCACCCGCAACGGCGGAAGCAGCTGTCACAGCCCAGCAGCCGCCTCTGAAAGCGCGGCATCCGGAGCCGTCCGCGCCTTCGTCTGCTCACGTCCCGGTCGGCAAGCGGCCCGCAGAGCAGATCCCCATTTCCGCCTTGATTCGGCATGGCCAAGACGGCCTTCCAGGATCAGCTCCGCTATCAACGGATTCGATCCGTGCGATTGCGGCGGAAAGAGGGATCGATATTGAAATGATCGTCTCCGGGCAGAACCCCTTCTCCGGTCATCGGAATATCGAGACGTTCAGATCAGGAGTCAGGAAGCAGGTTGGCGCGAAAGGTTCCGCGTACGCGATCATCATTCTCCATGTTCAGGACCAGATAGGAGAGATCTCGTTTGACGGGGAACGGTTCGTTTTTTCCGTTCTCCGAAAGGAGTTCTTTCCTGATTCTCCGGAGAAGATCGAGAACTGCCTTAACCAGGACATTCTGGTCCGCGACAAGGATGGAAGAAAAACAACGATCTTCTTCAGGGTCTGGGAGAATCCTGTGGACAGGATCAACCGGATCATGCATCTTATAGACGCTCCCGGCCTGCCGTCCTGGATACAGCGGGACTGATCTCCGTACGGAAAAACCTCAGTTCTCGTCGAGAGCCGAGAGCGTGTCGAGGGCGTACTTCCTGATCGCCTCGGAAAAACCCTTTTCCGCGAGAGGCGCGACCCTCTCGCGGAGGCCCGTGAATCTGTTCAGCCGGATCCCGCGCAGGCCGTATATCTTGATCGTCAGCTCCTTGTGGCTGAGCATGCGGTCGAAAACGGCCTCCAGACCCGGCCATCGAGCCGTTGAGAGGAACTTGCACAGAGATCCGAGAAGTGCGGATCTTTCCTTATCCCATTCCTTTGCCAGAACCGCCTCTATCGTCTGAAAGGAGCGGGAAAGATCCTTTTCAACCAGGATCTCTCCAGCCTGGATCCGGGACGTTTCGGATAGTTTTTCGTCGGTCAGCATCTCTCGAAGCTGGGCAAAGGCCGCTTCCGTGCCGATCTCGCCCATCGCTTTGATCGCGGCTGATCTGACCGGCACTTCGGGATCCCGCCTTGCTTTGTAGACGAGAATGGATAGAGCCTCTTCCGAACGGAGTTGGCCGAGGCTTTCGGCCGCCGAGACCCGAACACGCCAGAAGGAGTCGCGCAGCGCGTCGATAAGGAAACGTTCGGTTTCCTTGCCGCTGAAACCGCGCATCGCGGCAACCGCATAGGATCTGAGAGTCGCATCCTGCGATTCGTAGGCACGCATAAGGACCGGAATCGTCCGTCTCTCCCCTATCCTTCCCAAGGCTTCACACGCGGCCCATCTCCATGAAGCCTGTTCATCCGCATTCTCCAGGATCTCGGTGAGTGTCTCGATGCCATCCTTCGACTTGAGAAGGCCCAAGGCCCGGATGATCTCGAGTTTCGCTTCTTTTGGGGTATCGTCTTTTTCCATCCTCGAAAGGAGGATCTTTGCGTAGTCCGGATCACCCATCTTGCCGACAGCTCCGATCGCGGCCAGGAGGATCCCGACATCGGCGCTCTCGAGCATCCGTTCGAAGAGGGGCAGCGCCGGACGGTGCCCTGCTTCGGCGATATATGAAGAAAGGGCCCTCACTAGTTCGATTTCCATTCCATCGTACTCCTCCAGGATCGAAAGAGCGGTATCAGCGAAACGGTACTCCTTGATCGCCAGGAACAAGTCGATGCATGATCTCTGTATCCGCGGATTGGAGGTCGAATCGAAAAGTTCCCCGACTTCCTCGACCAGATCCGTGGATTTTTCCTCCTTGAGCCGGGTCAGGAGATCGATGACTTCGGTTTCAATTCCGTATCGGAGTATGTCCTGCCTCTCCTCGATAATCGACTGGATGCGGTCCTCGTCGGAGGTCCCCTGACTCTCTGGAAAGGCCAGCGATGATACCATGACCTCGAGGATCAGGATGGTCAGAAGACGCCTGTTATTCATATTTTTTCTCTTCTCCCGTGCTAAGCGTCCTTTTATTCCGCCTGATAAGGACGGAAAGGACTTCGATCCTGGTAAGGCGGAAGCCTGCAAATGTGAGGGTGCAGAAGATGACCGTTCCCAGAAGGAGGAGTCCGAGCGTGCGTAGAGAGCTTCCCCTCTCCCACCACTGGCCCGTCACACGGAGAAACACGAGGAGAGCGGCAGACGGAAGGAGGAGGGAGCCGATCGTTTTGCACCATGTGAGGAGCACGCCGCGTAGGCCGATGCGAAGAAGGCGCTTCTTTGTGGACCAGATCATGAGGGCGAGACCGGCCGTGAAGGAAATCGTGTTCGCAAGCGCGAGGCCGCTCACGGAAAGAGCCGTATCCTTGAGGAGGACGGAGAGTGCGATGTCCAGCACGCAGACCAGGACGGCGATTCGGAAAGGGGTTCGGAAATCGTTGCAGGAATAGAAGAAGCGCTGGAGAAAGTTGAACGCGCCCACGCTGAAGAGGCCGTACGAATAGGCGGCGAGAACCGAAGCGGTGAGCAGGGTGTTCTCCGGCGTAAACATTCCCCGTTGGATGGCAACGGATATGATCTCCTTTCCGAAGATGATCATAAACACCGCGGAGGGAGCGAGAAGGACGAAGAGGAAACGGAGCCCGTACTGGATGCTTTCCCGCAGTCCTTCCGTATCGTTTCTCGAAGCCTGCCTG
>CAZPZF010000147.1:0-8618 GCA_964590705.1 uncultured Spirochaetales bacterium
AGGAGGCGATCAGGTGCGCGGCGCTGCTCGTGGAGGCGAAGAGCCTTACCCCGAAACAGCTCAGGGAACGGGGGGGAGGGACAAAGACGCAGTCCATCCTCTCCCGGAACGTGTATGGATGGTTCATCCGGGTGGAAAAGGGTCTGTACGCGATAAGCCCTGAGGGGAGGAAGAGCCTCGAAGGGTATCGGGGGATCCTGCCCGTCCTGTTCCGGGACGGACAGGAACCAGCAAAATCCGGGAGCGGCGGGGTGGAAGCGGCAAAGCGATCTTCCGCGGCCCAAACCGGAGCGCGGGGTGGGAAGGGCCGAAGAAGGCGGAAACGACCCCGGAAATGAGACAGGCCGCGGTGTACCCTTTGATCTTCATTATTTTTTTATGGTTTTTCCTCGAATTTCGTTGAATCACTCTGGTTTTTTTCCATTTCCGGTTTTATGATGGGAGGGTATCGAAAGGATGGATATGTCACAGATAGATCAGCTCGATTCCCGGATCATCCGGGAGCTCCAGAGGGACGGAAGAAAGCCCTACAACCAGATTGCCAAGGATCTGGGAGTTTCCGAGACGACGGTCAGGACCAGGGCTCAACGGCTCATCAACGACAGGATCATTCAGATCGTGGCCGTGGGAAACCCGTACAAGCTCGGCTTCGGGGTGGTGGGGAGCTTCAAGATCCAGATCAACCCGAACCGGATCAACAGCGTGATCGAGGAGCTGAAGCAGATCGAGGAGATCTGGTACGTCGCCCGAGCGACCGGGAGTGACGATATAGATACCGAATTCAACGCGCGATCCCTGGACGAGCTGCAGAAGCTTGTGTACGAGCGTCTCAACAAAATAGAAGGAATCTTGCGCATCCAGACATCGATCATCACCGGCTACGAGAAACGGGAGTACACCTGGGGGACGGGGCGCGACTGCCCGGAAAGCATCTAAAGGAAGCTCCGCACCGGGATCGGTACAATCAGGCACCCCCGAATACTCGATCCCCCATGACCCGAATCCCCATCACGCTGGATCATACCTCGCGAATCTCCAATACAACCATTTCCTATGATGCCACCAAAAATCAGTTATCTTTTTATGAATATCGTTTATTCATTTCAAAATTATTTTGAATTATGTTGTTTTTTTACAGTTTTTGCGCGTTTTTCGTACTATTTTTATTGACAACCGGACACCCCGGATCTATCCTGTTTATGCGAACCATGGCACTTTAACTTTCTTTTGTCGTCACCTTTCATCACGTATGGGCTTGCCTGTCGATCCATTCCGCACGCGGGAACGGAGCGGCCGCCGTTTTTCCATGACAAGGGGGCGCACACGGAAGAGAAAGCGGTGCAGGTATCAGAACGTACAAACACAGGAGGAGATCCATGGCTGGTGGATTCAGCGTCCCGAAGGAACTGGAAAAGAAGAACAACCTCATCGCAGGCAAACGTACCGAGGCAAAGTCAGGAACGACCTTCGACGTCGTCAGCCCCGTTTCCGGCGAAGTCCTCGCAAAAGTTCCCCTGTGCGGCCCGGAGGACGTGGACCGCGCGATAGCGGCAGCTAGAGAGGTATGGCAGAGTTATAAACTCACCCCGATTTTCAAACGCTCCGCCCTGGTGCGGAGGATCGCCGAAATCATCGTAGAGAGGCACGAGGTGATCGCCGCGGTTCTCTCCATGGAACAGGGAAAGTCCTATCAGTACGAGGCGATACCCGAGGTTCTCGAGTCCGCGAAGAACTTCACCATAGCCGCAGACGACATCGTCCGCCTCGAAACGCCGATCATCCCGATGGAGGACGGCAACAAGCGCGTCCTCACCTTCAAGGAGGGGGTCGGGGTCATGGCGGTCATCACCCCCTGGAACTTCCCCACCGTCATCCCCTCCGAGTATCTGGGACCGGGACTTGCAGCGGGAAACACAATCGTCATCAAGCCGGCCTCCTACACTCCCCTTTCGATGATCCTCATGGGAGACTGCATCCAGAAAGCCCTCGACGAGCTCGGGTTCCCGAAGGGCGTTTTCAACCTGATCACCGGATCGGGGAAGACCCTCGGGCCGTACCTGGTCAGCCACCCGGGAGTCGACATGATCGGATTTACGGGCGAGACGGTGACCGGCCAGGATATCTGCTCCAGGGCCGGAATCAGGAAGACGCTTATGGAGCTCGGCGGAAACGGTCCCGAGATCGTCTGCGAGGACGCGAACCTGGAAGCCGCGGCCAAGGCGGCGGCGTACGGCTGCTTCTACAACTCCGGTCAGGTCTGCTGCGCGACCGAGCGTATCCTCGTCCATAAGAAGATCCACGATCAGTTCGTCAAACTCCTCGTCAAGGAGGCCAAGGAGTGGAAACTGGCCAACCCGATGGAGAAAGGCCCCTACCGCATGGGCCCGCTCAGCAACGAGCCCACCGCGGTGAAGACCGAGGAACACCTCAAGGACGCGGTCGCCAAGGGGGCGAAGATCCTGATCGGCGGAAAACGGGAGAAGGGATGGCCGACCACGCTCTACTTTCCCGCGACCGTTGTCGACGGCGTCACGGAGGGCATGCTCCTCAACGACGAGGAGACCTTCGGCCCCGTGGCTCCGGTCATCTCCTTCGAGAACGACGATGAGGCGATCCGCATAGCCAACGGGACAGGGTACGGCCTCCAGATGTCGGTATTCACCTCGTCCCTGAAGAAGACCTTCTACTACGCGGACAGGCTGCGCACGGGCAACGTCGTCATCAACGACTCCACCGACTATTGGGAGGCGCACGAGCCCTTTGGCGGCGGCGGCGGCACCAAGAGCGGGTTCGGCAGGCTTGGAGGAAGGTACACCCTGGAAGATGTCACCGTTCTGAAGACGGTTGCCATTGATATCGAAAAAACCCTCTAGAGGGAAAAGGAGGAGAGGTATGAAAAAGATCATACGGGCCTCACTGTTGCTTCTCTTTGCCACGTGCCTTGTGTTTTCCGTAGCAGCAGCGGGAGGAAAGGAAGAAACGGGAACGAAGCCGATCAAAATCGGGGCTCCCCTTCCGTTGACGGGGTCGTACGCCGCGGACGGCGAGCACATGCTGATGGGGCTCGAACTCGCGGTAGATGATCTTAACGCCAACGGCGGCCTTCTGGGAAGACCCGTCGAACTGGTGAAGTTCGATATCGAGGATCTCCTGGCGGAGACGGTCCAAGCTGCGGCCGAGTACCTCCTCATCAAGCAGAAGGTCGACGTCGTGATCGAGGGATACGGCGGCTGGGGCCCCGATTTCCTCAGCTTCGGCGGCAAAAGCGAGGTCCCCTTCTTCCACGGCTCAGGTTCCATACAGGGGGCCAAGCTTGTGGAGGAAAACCCGGCCGAGTACTGGAACATGTTCCAGGTCTTCTCGATCGAGGCCAACTACGGGGTCCGCGCATACCAGGGGCTCACCCAGTTCGCGTCTACGTACGTGTATCCGAACAAGCGGATCGCCCTCATCCATGGTGATCTTGAATGGGACCTCTTCTATACCGCGGCCGTGAAGGAGCTGGCGCTGAAGGACGGGTGGGAAGTCGTAATGGACGAGACTGTCCCGTACGGCACAACGGACTGGGGCCCTATCCTGATGAAGATCAGGCAGTCCAAGCCCGCGGCCATCGTATGCTCGATCCTCTCCGTATCCGACATCTCGTCGTTCGTCCTCCAGTTCATGGAAAACCCGACCCCCTCGCTCCTCGACATCTCCTACATGGTCGTGTTCAAGGAGACCCAGGACGCCGTCGGCGAGAAACTCAAGGGAGTCATGGGATACGTGACGAGCTACGTTCCTCCCGGACCTGTCGGAGACGCGTGGAAAGCGCGGTTCAAAGCCAAATTCGGCATGGACGTTCCCCTCACCACGCCTCCATCCACCTACGACTCGGTCATGGTTTGGGCTGAAGCAGTGAAAAGGGTGGGCAACACGACCGACTACCGCGCGATCTGTGACGCGATCAGGGCCAATCCCTACAAGGGGCTCCTCGGAACCTACAACTTCAACAATCCGCAGCAGACAGTGCAGGTTTCCAAGGATTTCCCCATCGCATACGCGCAGTACCTGGGAGGCGGCAAGCTCGCGTTCTACGGAACCGATCAGTTCATCATGGCTCCGTGGATCAACCCGATGTGGCCGAAGAAATGATCCCTCGATTCCGCAGGCGGGAACAGTGATCGAAAGGAGCGGGCAAATGCTGCTAGAGGCGCGAAACATAACGAAGCAATTCGGGAAATTCACGGCGGTTGACGATCTGAGTTTTGACGTCGAGGAGGGAGAGGTCTTCGGTATCGCCGGACCCAACGGCGCCGGAAAGACGACCCTCTTCAACGTGATCACCGGTTTCTACCACGGTAAGGGGGAGATCCTCTACCAGGGCAGGAACATCGCCGGGCTTCCGCCGCACGCGGTCTGCCACCGGGGCATCGCCCGCACCTTCCAGATGCCTTTTCTCTTCGGATCACTCTCGGTCAGAGGGAACGTGAGCGTGGGCGCCCACTTCGGCAACCGCGCCAAGTCACTCACCGAGGACCAGGAGGTGGAAAAGGTCTTGGAGTTCGTGGGATTGGCGGGTAAGGGCGACCTTCCCGCCCACTCCCTCAAGGTCTACGAGAAAAAACTGACCATCCTGGCGGCGGCCCTGGCCACCCGGCCCGGCCTGCTGCTCCTCGACGAACCGGTGGCTGGGCTGAGCCCGGTCGAGGCGGACGAGTTCATCCTCCTCGTGCAGCGCCTGAACCGCGAACTCGGCATCACCCTCATCGTGATCGAGCACCTCATGCGGGTACTCGTATCCATATCGAGGCGGCTTCTCATCCTCGACAACGGCCGGCAGATCGCCCTCGGCATCCCCGGCGAGGTCGTCAAGGACGGGAAGGTGAAAGAAGTCTACCTAGGAGCGGACAGTGCTTGAAGTAACCGGTATCCAGACATTCTACGGGGAATTCCAAGCCATCCACGGAATATCCCTCACGGTACGCGACGGAGAGCTGCACGCGATATTCGGGCCCAACGGCCACGGCAAGTCAACCCTGCTCAAGACCATCTGCGGGCTGGTACGACCGGCCGACGGTTCGGTCATCTTCGACGGAACCGACATCACAGGCATGGACTGCGAGAGGATCGTCGAGCTGGGCATGGTGTACATTGCGGAGGACAGGCACCTGTTTCCCGAGATGTCGGTCCAGGACAACCTCCGGATGGGATCCTACTGCAAAAGAGCGCGAGGCAACGAGAAACGGAACCTCGACTTTGTCTTCGATATGTTCCCCAGGCTCGCCTCTATCCGCGGCCGTACGGCGTCGCAGCTCTCCGGCGGCGAGGCGAGAATGCTGGCAATCGGGAGGGGACTGATGTCGGATCCCCGGTTCATCGCGATAGACGAGCCATCCCTCGGTCTCGCCCCGATCCTGCGGACCGAGGTCTTCAGTAAGATCGGAGAAATCAGGAAGGCGGGAAAGAGCGTTCTCATCGTGGAACAGAGTACGATACAGATCTCGGCAATGGCGGATTACATGTACCTTCTAGAGGACGGGAGGATCGTCCACGAGGGAAAAACCGTTTCGGAAATCAGCGACGAGAACGTGAAACGGGTCTTCCTGGGAATCAACTGACGGTTTCACCGGAGAGGAGCGGAAATGATACAGCAGATCGCGGAAGCGCTTTTAAGCGGCATCACCATCGGAGCAGTGTATTTCCTCATCGCCGTGGGTTTCTCCCTCATCTACGGGGTTTCGCGGGTCCTGGTATACTGCTACGGCTCGTTTTTCACGTGGGGAGCGTACTTCGCGTGGGTGCTGGCGGTCGGCGTTCTCAAGCTCCCCTACGTCCTCGTGTTCCTCGTGGCCATCCCCCTCATGGCCGCGCTGGGGATAGGGATCGAACGGTTCATCGTCCGGCCCCTGCGTCACCGGCCTGCCTTCGATTGGAACATCCTCCTCGCCACCCTTGGCATCGCCCTCTTTCTCGACAATCTCGCGCTCGTCCTGTTCGGGGCCAGGACAAAGTCACTGCCCTCTCTCCTTGAGGGAACCATGAACGTCGGACGGTTCGTCATCAGCCTCCAGCAGTTCACCATGTTCGCCTTGTCCATCCTCCTCGCCCTGGGGCTGACCTTCCTCCTCAATAAAACGCGGGTCGGCATGGCGATGCGGGCGGTGGCCCAAGACAGCACGGGAGCGAGGATCGTGGGCATCCCCGTTAACGCGATCTACCGGTACACCTTCGGCCTGTCCGCGGTGCTGGCGGGCCTCGGGGGCATCCTCCTCGCGCCCCGCTTCTACATCACGCCCCTGGGGGGATGGGACTTCCTCCTCAAGGCGCTCATCATCGTCATCGTGGGAGGGTTGGGAAGCATCAAGGGGACCCTGTACGGCGCGTTCATCCTCGGCATCTTGGAGGCTTTCATCGGCTGGAAGCTGGGGCTTCTCTGGGTCCTCCCCTTCTGGTTCATCGTCCTCCTCATCATCCTCCTCATCCGTCCTCACGGACTCTTCGGAAAGGAGACCGCATGAGAGTCAAACCGCATCAGTCCAAGCTTCACCTCTGGAGCTTCATCGTCATTGAGGCGATCCTGATCATCCTCCCCCTCGTTTTCGGCGGTAACGGATACGTGATGCACCTGCTCATCATGTCGCTCATCTGGGCTGTCGTCGCCGCGTCGTGGGACATCGTTCTCGGTTACGCGGGGATCTTCAACCTCGGACAGATCGCCTTCTTCGCGATAGGCGCCTACACGACCGGGATGCTTTCCAAGAACTTCGGGGTCTCCCCCTGGATCGGACTTGTGGCCGGCGGCATCGTCGCCGGTCTCTGCGGCATCCTTATCGGCCTCCCCTGCCTCAAGCTCAAGGGGATCTACGTGGCGCTCATGACCCTGGCCTTCTACGAGGTCATCGGTCCCCTCATCGTAGTCGGGAGGCCGGTGGGAACCGGAGGCAACGGCGGGCTTCTGCCCATCCCTCCTCTTTCCATCGGCTCCTACGTGTTCACGTCGTCCCAGCCTGTCCCGTGGTATATTGTTTCCCTGGGCATCTTCACGATCTGCATCTTCGTGATCTACCTGATGATCAACTCCTACTTCGGCATGGCGTTCGTAGCCCTGCGCGACCAGGAGAACCTTGCCCAGAGCCTGGGCGTCAACCGCTTCAAGTCTTCCCTGCTCATCTCGGGAACCGCCGCGTTCCTCACGGGTTTCGCGGGAGCCTTCTACGCGCACTACGTCTCCTCCATCTCCCCCCGCATGCTCGGGCTGGACAGCTTTCTCTTCCTCCTCATCATGGTGATCTTCGGGGGCGCGGGGAATTTTCCCGGCGCGGTGATAGGCGCCTTTTTCATCACCTTCGTGAACGATCTCCTGCGCCCGCTCGGCACCTTCAGGCTCCTCGTGCTGGGCGCGCTCCTCGTCGCCCTCATCATCCTCCTTCCCAAGGGGATTATGGGAACGATACAGGGGATCATCGAAAGGTCGGCCTCGCGGAGGACGCGGTCCGCCTCCCCCGGGAAAGATGCGGCCGGTCTCCCGACAGGGTCGGATCGATAGGGAATCTCGGGGGGCCCGGCGCCATCCGCGGGTGACGGGCGACCCCTTGGCAGAGAATCATATATTAAGGACAAGGAGATACCATCATGAAAATCGTCATCTTGGGCGGCGCCGGACTCATGGCATCCGGGACTGTCCGCGACCTTATATCCCCCCAATCCTCGGGAGTGGAAAAGATCTACGTCGCCGACGTGGACATGGCACGGGCGCAGAGGCTCGTGGAAACGCTGAAGGACCCTCGGCTTACGGCTGTGGAGCTCGACGTATCCGATCCCGCCCGGACGAAGAGCCTCATCGAAAAGGGGGATATCTGCATCAACGCGGTGCCTACCTTCGCCGGCCATCAGATGACCATTTTTCACGACTGCCTTGAGATGAAGAGGCACTACATCGACTACGGCGGCATGGGGGTCTTCACGGTCAAGCAGAAGGCAGAGCACGGGGACTGGGTCAAGGCCGGCGTGGTGGCCATCCTCGGGCTCGGCTCCGATCCCGGCATGTCGAATATGATCTGCAAGGCCACGGCCGAGGAACTGGATACGATTGACAGGATCAACCTCTACTGGGCGGCGAAGCTTGTCGGGCCGGAAAACCCGGTCCTTGTGCCCCCCTACTCCATGTCCACCATCATGGGCGAATACGCCAACCCGAGTCAGCAGTTCAAGGACGGCAGGCTGGTCGAGATGCCCCCGCAGAGCGGCAACGTGACCCTTGATCTCCCCGAGCCCTTCGGCAGGATGGAGTTCATGCATTCCCAGCATTCCGAGCCGCTCACGGTTCCCTTTGCCGAGGGGATCAAGGAAAAGGGAATCAGGGAATTCACCTGGCGGCTCCACCTGCCCGCGGCTGAGCACGAGGTCTACAAGGCCCTCGTCAAGGTCGGATTCGGCGATTTTGAGGACCCGATCGTCATCAAGGGAACATCGATCAAGCCGGTCGATTTCCTGAACGCGATCATCTCCCGAAACATCGAAAAGAACGCGACTCGCATACCCCAGCAGGACACATACGAGATCCACTTCGCCATCGGTGAAGGGCTGAAGAACGGGAAACAGACCAAGGCGACCTGCATGGTGCTCGGAGAACCGGA
>CAZPZF010000148.1:0-8603 GCA_964590705.1 uncultured Spirochaetales bacterium
CTTTCTTTAGAGCGTGATTCAATGATCAGCTCAGTTCCGCTCCTCAAGGGGGACGTAATCCCTCTTTTCCGCGACGCTCCTGAAGGCTGGGCGCATGATCCTCGTGCCCGATACGATCTCCTCCATCCGATGTGCGCTCCAGCCCGCCATGCGGGCCATGGCGAATATCGGGGTATAGAGTTCTGAAGGGATGTTCAGCATATGGTAGACGAATCCTGAATAGAAATCCACGTTCGGAGCCATGTGCTTGTCGTTCCCCTTAACCTTCGCGAACACGGCCGGAACAACCTCCTCCATAAGAAGGTAGAGATTGAACTCGTCCGTACAGTTCTTCGCCTTGGCTAGTTCGTCCGCTTTTTTCTTGAGGAGAACAGCCCTCGGATCTGAAAGTGTGTATACTGCATGTCCGAATCCGTACACAAGGCCGGTTTTATCATACACTTCCTTGTCGATGATCCTCTTCACGTACCGCGCAAGTTCGTCCGCGTCTTTCCAATCCTTCACGTTTGCTTTGATGTCCTGCATCATTCCCATGACCTTGATATTCGCCCCTCCGTGCCGAGCTCCTTTCAGGGATCCGATTCCGGCAGCGATCGCGGCATAGGTGTCCGTGCAGGCGGAGGAGACCACGTGAATAGTGAAGGCCGAGTTGTTACCGCCTCCGTGCTCAGCGTGCAGGACCATCGCGAGGTCAAGCAGTTCCGCCTCGAGGCGGGTGTACGAGGTGTCGGGTCTCGTCATGAGGAGCAGATTCTCGGCAGTGCTCAGTTCCGGTTTCGGAGAGTGAATGTAGAGGCTCTCCTTGTCGAAGTAGTGCTTCTTCGCCTGATACGCGTAGGCGGTAAGACTGGGGAACTGCGCGATGAGATCGATGCACTGCCGGAGAACGTTCCTGATAGAATTGTCCTCGGGGTTGTCGTCGAAGGAGTAGAAGGCGAGGACTGCCCGGGACAGCTTGTTCATGATATCCCTTCCGGGGGTGTTCAGGAAGATGTCCTCCGGGAAATTCTTCGGCAGCATCCGCTTGGAACCGAGGAGTTCGTTGAATTCCGCGAGTTCCTCCTTGTTGGGAAGCTTTCCAAAGAGGATCAGGTACACAGTTTCCTCGTAGCCGAAGCGTTTCTCCTTCTGAAAACCTGCTACCAAGTCCGCGACGTCATACCCGCGGTACCTGAGTCTGCCGTGCACGGGTATCCTTTCACCTTCATCGAGGATGTACCCGTGGACATCACCGATCTCCGTCAATCCCACGAGGACGCCGGTGCCATCCTCATTTCTCAGTCCCCTTTTGACGTTGTACATGGAGTAGAAATGAGGGTCGATGGTATTGTGCTGGGCAGCCTGTTTTGCATATTTATCAATCAATCTTTCCTGCTCGCCTGTTTCCATAGCTCTCCTTCCTTGTGTGATTGAATATTTATGCAACATAGACGAACGGCGGGTTTTATTCAAGGGGCTATTTGTTTTTCTACGTAGATATCGCGAATTGTTCTCCCTTCCCTGATTCCCTTCCGCTCGAAGCTTGTCATGGGACGCCACGAAAGACGGTCCGCGAAGCCCCCGAAGGGGTTATGCAGGCTCGGAATCTTTTCTATTGCGGACAGGACCTCCCGCGCATAGTCCTCCCAGTCTGTAGCGAAGCAGAGATAGCCTCCGTCGCATAGTCTCTCTGCCAGAACAGTCAGGAAGTCCTCGGTGAGGAGACGGCGTTTGTGGTGCCTCTTTTTCGGCCACGGGTCGGGAAAGAAGAGATGGATGCCGGAGAGTGAAGCGGAAGGGATCATCCGCTGTACAACCGGAACCGCGTCGGACTGGATGATCCGGATGTTGTCGATACCGCCGTGGACGATCTTGCCGAGCAATCGACAGATTCCGGGTGTATAGACCTCGACGCCCAGGAAGCCGGTATCCGGGAAAGCCTTCGCGAGTTCTCCGGTCCCCTCCCCCATTCCGAATCCGATCTCGAGGACGATACGGGTTCTCCCGCCGAAAAGGACGGGGAAATCGAGCGGTTCTTCGGAGACCGGGACACAAAAACGGGGCCCGTACTCCTCTAAGAGTCTTTCGGCAGCCCTGCCCATCCTGCCCTGTCGGAGAACGTAGCTCCGGATCGGCCGGTTCTTCTTGTCCTCTTGTTCACTCTTGGATTCGGTCATACCTTCCCCTTCCCTGGCGCGGATTCCTCAGAGCAACATGCTCAGTTTCTCGCGCATGAACTCAGATTTCTCCGCAAGGCCGATCCCCTGCGTCTTGAGACGGATCACCTCCGGGCGATAGGGATCGATCGAGACCCCGCCGCCGCTCTCCCTGATGAGACGGATGACCTTTTCAACCGAAATGCCCGCAACCCGCGTAAATTCGATTTCCGCGACTCCCTTTCTCTCCCTGAGGCTGCCGATCCGAAGTTTTCCGCAGAGGATTCGTATTTCGGCAAGCGAGAGCAGGCTGTGCACCTCTTCCGGCATGGGGCCGTATTTGTCGAAGAGTTCCATGGTAACCCGTTCGAGGTCAGCTTCGTCCTGAATGGAAGCTATTTTCTTGTAGATCTCCATCTTGTCCTCAGCGGATGAGATGTACGAGTCGGGAAGGTACCCCGAATATTCGAGTTCCAGGTAGACTTCGGGGAGTTCCTTCTTCTCCGAACCGCTGGCTTCCGCCACCGCTTCGTCGAGAAGGCGGAGGTACATATCGAACCCAACGGAAGCGATTTCTCCGTGCTGTTCCCTGCCGAGCAGGTTCCCGGCCCCCCTCACCTCCATGTCCTTCATGGCGATTTTGAACCCGGAACCGAGTTCCGTGAAATCGGAGATGATGGACAGTCGTTTCATAGCGACCTCTGAGAGGTTTCGCTTCTCCGGGTAAAGCAGGTAGGCGTACGCCTTTCTCCCCGATCTTCCGACGCGTCCCCTGAGCTGGTAGAGCTGTGAGATTCCGTACATGTCGGCGCGGTCGATGATGATCGTATTCACGTTCGGGATGTCGATGCCGTTCTCGATAATGGTCGTTGCCAGAAGGACCTGGAACGCGCCATGGGTGAAGCGGTGCATCTTGTCCTCTAGCTCCCCGGAATCCATTTGACCGTGCGCCATCTCCACTATCACTTCGGGCAGGATCCGCGCAAGGAAAGCTTTGGTGTCGTTGAGCGTCTCGATCCTGTTGTGGAGATAGAAGATCTGTCCTCCCCGTTCGATTTCCCCCCTGATCGCCGCTACGACCGTTTCCTCCTTGAATTCGGCGATATGCGTCTCGATGGGCTGACGGTTGTACGGAGCTGTGGTGAGGAGGGACATATCCCTGATCTTCAGGAGTGACATGTGGAGGGTTCTGGGAATCGGGGTCGCTGAAAGGGCGAGACAGTCGATCGATGTCTTCATATCCTTCAGCCGTTCCTTGTCCTTGACGCCGAATCTCTGCTCCTCGTCGATGATGAGGAGTCCCAGGTTCTTGAAGACCACGTCCTTCTGCAGGAGGCGGTGGGTGCCGATGAGGATGTCGAGATCTCCCGTTCTAAGACGCTCGAGGATCCTTTTCTGCTCCGCGCCGGAAACGAACCTTGATATCATCTCGATCCGTACCGGAAAGCGTTCGAAGCGTTCACGGAAATTTTCAAAGTGCTGTTCAACCAGGATCGTCGTAGGAGCGAGGAACGCCACCTGCTTGCCTCCCATCACCGCTTTGAAAGCGGCGCGCATCCCGACCTCGGTTTTTCCGTATCCGACATCCCCGCAGATCAGCCGGTCCATGGGCTTTTCGCTCTCCATGTCTGCCTTCACTTCGTTGATGCAGGTGAGTTGGTCCTCCGTTTCTTCATAGGGAAAAGCGGCCTCGAATTCCACCTGCCAGTCCGTATCCTTTGGAAAGGCGAAGCCCCTTGCCTGCTTCCTGCGGGAGTAGAGGCTGATGAGCATGTCCGCGAGATCCTCGACCGTTTTCCTTACGCGGTTCTTCCTCTTCTCCCACGAAGCGCCTCCGATTTTATCCAGCCTCGGCGTCTGGTTCTCGCCGCCGATGTAGCGCTGGATGAGATTCACCTGTTCGATCGGAATGAATATCGTTTCCTCATCCGCGTATTCGAGCTGGATATAATCGCGCTCTGTTCCGGCGGCCCGGATGCGCTCGATTCCTTTGAAACGCCCGATTCCGTAGTTCACATGCACGACGAGGTCTCCCGGATTCAGTTCAATGAACGTGTCGATCGGTTTGCTTGACGCCTTTCGGACGGAAACGGGGAGTCTTCGCTTCCGTCCGAAGATTTCGTTCTCCTGAATCGCCGCAATCCCGTAGCGGGGAATGCTGAAACCCATCGAAATGCTCACGGGGACGACCTCTACGGGCACGTCCTTGAGCAGATGCGAGATACGCTGGGACTGGCTTTGTGATTCTGCGAATATCGTCACCGAATACCCGGCCTGCGCGAGATTCGCAAGCTCTTCCTTCAGGTAGGTGACATTGCCGAAAAAGGAGCGGGGGCCGTTACAGGGAAAGCTGAACCGCTTCTTTCCTTTGTCCGTATCGCTGAAAAGGGGAAAGTCGACATGGCGGCTCCAGGTGCGCAGGAGTTCCTCCAGGGGATTCATGACGGCGCTCGGAGGCAGGGCCCAGCGGCCCGCCCGTCTCGCTTGCGTGTAGAGTTCGCTCGTCTCCTTCTTCAGTGTATCGCTTCCATGGACCAGCCGTTCGCCCGCGATCGTGAAGAGAACGCTGTTCTCGGGGAAATAATCCCGAAGGGAGCTCGGGGAGTCGAAGGAAAGGGGAAACAGGTACTCCTCCCCTGGGATCGTTCTGAGGTCTTCGAGGGTTTCCCTGATCCGATCCCGTTCCGCAACGCCCGCGGCTTCCAAGTTGCTGTGGAGCGATTGTATCCGTTCTTCCGTCCAGATGATCTCCCTGGCTGGGTACAGAAGTATCTCGGATCGTTTCTCCACAGACATCTGGGTCTCCGGTTCAAAGGTCCGGATCTCCTCGATCCTGTCGTATTCGAAGACGATCCTCACCGGATACTGGTCGCCCGCGGGGAAGAAGTCGAGAACCTCGCCGCGCAGCGCGAATTCTCCTTGTACCGTTACGGCCGGCACCTTGAGATATCCCGATTCCGTGAGGAAGCGTTCCAGTTTCACGGGGTCGATGGTTTCGCCTGTTTTCAAAGATCGATAGTAGGTCTTTATGAAGGTATGATCGCCCAGCGGCATCAGGAATGCCCTGAGGGAAGCCAGGATGACGCATGCACCTCCCTTCGCGACAGCCCTGAAGGCGGCGGTTCGCTGGCCGTGGACCGACTGAGGAACAAGGTTCCCTTGGAAGGGAAGAGTCTCCCACGCCGGAAATGTGCGCACGTCGATTCCCGTATGCACAAGATCCTGGCGTATGGCTTCGAGTTCCTGATCCGACGATCCCAGCACGAGGACAGGCTTGTTCAGCCGCTTGGACAGATCCGCGATAACAACGGCCAAGTAGAGACCTTTGGGGCCATCGATCTCCAGCCTGAAGGAAGGAGGGAGGATGGCTTTCAGGAGTTCGGCGTAGCTCTTTTCTTTATGCAGCGCGTCGCAAATTCTTTTTAGGAATAATGTTATCATGACGAAAATCCGAAAATTGAATAGACTGAGTCTAAACCGCTGTTTTCCTTCAGGAGAATCACTTTGAAGAAACGAGTGCTTCTATTTCTGATGATCCTCATGACCATACCTCGGTTGTTCTCGAACGATGCGGGGATCATGTTCACGATCAGATACTATGACAAGAGGATCTATTACCCCGGCAGCCAGATCTTCCTGAAAATCGAAATAACCAACAATACGTCGAACACGTTCCGTTTCAAGGTTGCCGATTCCCGCGTGTTTAACATGGAATTCACCATTAAAACTCTCTCGAACACGCAACTGCCAGCTTCGGAGGAATTTATCATACAGAGAAATTCGAATCAACACGTCTTTTTCAGGGAGGTCAGTCTCGAGCCCGGCGAACAGTACTCGATTATCGAGGAACTCTCACGATACGTCAGGATCACCGAACCCGGTGTTTTCATCGTCGAGGCGCAGTTCTACCCCGAACTTGTCTCCGGACGGGCGCAGGCGGTTCTCCGATCCAACGCGCTCACCCTTTCCGTCCGGCCCGAACCGGTGACCGCGGAGGTGGCCTCCCGCATCGACGCGGAGACCGGCCAGATCCTGCAGACCCTGCCGATTCCGCCCGATGAGGCTGTTGCGTATACGCTTGAGGCCCGGCAGAAGAGCCAGTGGAATAAATTCCTCTTGTATATCGATGTCGAACGCCTCATGCTCAGAGATCCCGCCATCGCTCGTGTCTATCCGAGACTCTCGCAGGCGGAGAAGCAGAAAAAAATCGCTGAATACGCCCGTCTCTTGACCGAAGAGATGGTGGATGAGGCGATTCTCGTCATTCCGACTGATTTCGAGATCCTGAAAACCTCCTATACGCCCGACGAAGCGACCGTGCAGGTGACCCAGCGCTATGCCTATACGGGATTCACGGAAATTAAGCGTTTTACCTATTATCTTTACAGAGACGACCGGGTGTGGTACATCTATAACTACGAAGTGAGGAACCTGGGAACTGAATGAAGTCCCTTCTTATCGCGGATAAGGAAACGACGCTCGAAACCCTAACTCGCCATCTGAAGCCGATGGGTTTCGATTTCATCCACTACCGCAACCCCATCAAGGCGATGGACAACATCGATGAGATCGCTCCCGATCTCGCCCTCTTCAGCGCGGAGGACTTCCCCCGCCATTGGAAACCGTTCCTCAAGCTCCTCCGGGAGACGAGGACCAAGGAACAGACCCTCTTCGTTCTCCTCACGGGTCCTCTTTTCTCATACGAAGAAGCAGCGAAGGCGAGCCATCTCGGCGTCAATGGCATTGTAAGCGAGAGCTTCGATCGCAGGGAGATGACCCGACTCGAGGAGATCTTCACTCGGTATCGGATCATCAAGGACAACAGGAACGATCACCGATACTTCCCCGAACCGTACGACAACATCGAATTCATCATCACGCATCCAACGACCTATTCCCTCGTGACCGGCACGATTCTCGACCTTTCGCTGTATGGAATCCGTTTCAAACCGGATAACCCGGTTATCACACAGAATCTGGGAAAGGGAACGCTCCTTCCCCTCTGCAGCCTCAAGGTTGAGGACGTCATTCTCTCCGTTCAGAGCAGGATTGTGCGTCATAACGGGATCCTCGCGCTTCAGTTCCTGCCCCTCGATGATGACGCGCGGGACGCCATAACGACCTTTATCGATCAGAAGGCGGAGCGCCAACTGAACAACCTGATACACGGCAACGTCCTCGTATCGGGCTGATCGTTCTGGATAGACCATGTTCACGGAAAGACGGACAGATGGTTCCCTTCAATGCCTTCTGTGCCCGAACCTCTGCGTGATTCCGGAGGGAGGAAGCGGGAGATGCGGGGTTCGCGTAAATCTCGGCGGTGAACTACACCTTCCCTTTCGTGGAACATTGTCTGCCGTTTCATCCGATCCTGTCGAAAAGAAACCACTCTACCACTACTATCCGGGACGGCGCATCTTTTCCGTCGGTTTTTTCGGATGCTCCCTGCTTTGCCCTTTCTGTCAGAACTACACGATCTCTAGACAGACGCCTGATTCTCCTTCCCCCACTCTGCCTCGAGAGCTCGTGAAAAACGCACTCGCCTCTGGCTCGTTTGGAATC
This sequence comes from uncultured Spirochaetales bacterium, assembly GCA_964590705.1. Taxonomy (GTDB): domain Bacteria; phylum Spirochaetota; class Spirochaetia; order CAZPZF01; family CAZPZF01; genus CAZPZF01. Next base: position 7,698 of record CAZPZF010000148.1, read on the forward strand.
GCCTATACCTACAGCGAACCATTGATCCACTTCGAATATCTCATGGAAGCCGCGGAGCTCGCCCGCGCCGCGAATCTGAAAAACGTCCTTGTGACCAACGGCTACCTGAACGAGGAACCTGCGCGCGCGCTCCTTCCCCTGATCGACGCGGCAAACATAGACCTCAAGTCGTTCAACCCTGGCTTCTACCGAAGGGAGCTTGGAGGGAAACTCGAATCCGTCACCTCTTTCATCGCCATTGCCGCTCCCTTGATCCATGTGGAGATTACGACACTCGTCATCCCTGGGAAGACCGACGCTCCGGAGGAGATCGATGAAATCGCCCGCTTCATCGGGTCGATCGATTCCCGCATACCGCTTCATCTCTCCTGCTACCATCCGATGTACCGGTACCGAATCCCCCCCACCCCGGCAGAGACCGTCCTGGCCCTCGCAGCCCGCGCCAAACGCTTTCTTCACCACGTATACCCGGGTAACATCGGGCCCCGAGAACCTGTTGACACTTTCTGCGAAAAATGCGGTGCGCTCCTTGTCCGCAGACGAGGGTACGATGTTCGGATCCAGGGGATCCATGACGGCCGTTGCACCAATTGCGGGCATCCTTCGCCCTGTGTCGGCGCTTGAAGCCGTTCCTCGCTCCGCTAGTTGACATGAAAAATATTTTCGTATATTTTCTCTTTGAATGATCGATCCCCTGTAGCTCAGTCGGTAGAGCGGGTGGCTGTTAACCACTAGGTCGGCAGTTCGAGTCTGGCCGGGGGAGAAACCTTTCGTTTACCCGATAGCGTTTTACGAACGAGCCCCTTGAAGAGGGGCTTTTTTGGGCCAATCCGGAAAGGGGCGCATGTCGCATCTCCTTTTCTTCTACCTTCTTCTCTCGGTCGTAATAGGCGGTTCTTCTCTCGT
>CAZPZF010000149.1:0-3859 GCA_964590705.1 uncultured Spirochaetales bacterium
GCTTCGGTACCAGAGAATGAGGAGAAGGATCGCGGATACCAGGACGAGGATAAGAACGGGGAACAACAAGGGGGACTGTACGGAATGACGCCGGACGCCGCTGCTCGCGCCTGCCCAACGGAAACCGCGGCCCTTCCTCTTCCGACTCGTTCCCGCTTCCTCGTCTGCCGACGCTTTCCGCGTACCCGTTCCGCGCTTCGGGGGAGAGAGATAGCCGCACGAGGGGCATCCTGCCCTGAAGTCCCCCTGCTCGCCGACGAAACCGCAGGAGGGGCAGCGAACGCCGTTGAAGGTCAGGCCGCAGGAGGGGCACATCTTCTCCGACGCGTTGACCAGCGCTCCGCAGTTTTCGCAGAAAAACATCGCTCCCATCGCCTCTACCCCTCCGAAAAACGCGGCAAAAGCCCGGCGCTGTGCTTTCTCAGGGAGATCCCGAGACGGAGGGGGTAGATCGTTGATTCGAGGTTTTTGGAAGCCTGCGTAGAAAAATCGAGAAGCGCGTAACGGACCCCGTCTCCTTCCGGAAGAGGCACGCGTGTTCTCCTCTCCGCCGTGACGAGCTCGAGAGAGGAGGACTCGCTGAGATCGAATTCGATTCTCCCCACGCTCCCATGGATGGTTCCTCGAAGTTCCGGCCTCTCGTGTGCCACCCCCACATCGATCCAGGCCGGGTCCGGATCCCCGATATTCAGAAGCAGCGCGATATCAAGCAGCGCGGCCAACCCGGATAGGTCCGGAACCGTTCCTCTCATCCGGCAGCGTTCTATCTCTCCCGCGGTTCCCTCGCCGATGAGTGAGAAGAGGGAAAGGAAGAGAGGGTGAAAGGCAAAGGGGTGAAGAAGATGCACGCCCGCGGACACCGGCGGGGAATGGTCCGTATCAAAGCATAGTGCGGAAAGGAAACGCCACCCCGCATCACTTTCCTCCGCGAGACCCGGTTCGGCGAGGATCCGGAAACCTCGTTCGAAAAACGAAGCGATACGCTCCCGGACGCGCGAAACCCGCCGTATCACGATCCCCGCGGTTTCGGAGTCCTCCTCCTCAACCGGCCGACCCGCTTCAGGATCGTCGATTTTCCGTTCGAAGCCCGCCCCGCAGCCGTTCTCCCCGTCCGCGTGCCATTGGAGGATCCGAAGACTGGAGATGGAAGGGAGAATCGGTTCAGTCCCGGGGTCTGGATCGTACAAACGGATCATCGCGTCTCACTTCTTCCTGATTTCGAGGATGGTGAGATCGTCATACTGCTCGTCCTCCTTGAGCCCCGGGAAATAGACATACTCCTTGTTCCTGGGGTCCTCTACGGGATTCGCGAAGAAATCTGCGTACCGCAGGAAGTGATCCTTCAGGAATTGGTCCACTTTTCGGTCGACGCTAACCCTGTCCTGGCTGCTCGCCTTCGGGTCCCGGTAGATCCGAAACACCTTCTCAACCGCGATCAGAGCGAGCACCGCGTCCTTGGCCGTGCCTGCGCATGAGGAGAAGTCAAAGCTAAGAATCTCCCCGGGAACGGGGTTATGGTACTTCGACAACTCGAAGCTACCCTTTTTAAAGACAGCCTCCACGATTCCGTGAATCCGGTCCATTCCCATCTCCTCGTTTCCGGCTCCCTTCTGATGGTTTCCATGTAGACCGTTCTCCGGTATGCCCGGCTCGTCACAGACGATCTGTTTGAACGAGGAGTCGCGAAAATTCCGCTTTGCCTCCTCGATACCGTCCGTAAAGAGGAACAAGGTGTCGCCGTGATCGAGCACCTGCCTGACCTGGGTGAAGCCGGATTTCATCTCCACCATGAAGGAGGGAAATACGCCGACAGCCGGCGCCGCGGGGAGTTCTTTCACAAGCATCTCCCCCTTGCTGGCGTCATAGATATGCACCAGTTTGTCCCCCGCGTTGCACAAGGTGGCTTCCCCCGTCTTCACGTTGAGGATCCCCATGGTGAATGCCGCGAACCTGCCCGTGAACTTCCTTTCCTCGACGAGGTCGTTAATGGTATAGACGAGTTTCTGGAGGTTCAGGCCGTCTTTCTTGAGCTGCCAGGAATTGAAGTAATTGATGAACAGGGTCGCCACCTGGACCATGATCAGAGATGCGGAGACGCCCTTCCCGGCGACATCGCACTTCATGACCGCGTAGTGGTTCTCGTCCAGCTTCTTGAAATCGAAGTAGTCGCCGGAAACGCCCTTCGCTCCCTCGTAGTACCCGAAGAACTCGAAGTCAGCGCTCTCCTGATGGCCGGTCGACAGTTTCTTTCCCCCCGCATCCGTCTCGAGGGGGATGAACATCTTCTGGACCTCCTTTCCGACCGTCAGTTCCTTGCTCGCCTTGGCCGCGAGCACGAGACCATGGGTCATCTGGTTGATGGTCTCGGCCAATTCGGAGATCTCGTCCCTCGTCTTGACCGCGATCTCGTGGTCATGCAGCTCTTCCTTGTCCTGGGTGTCCCGGATCCTCTCAACCCCGCGTACGAGAACCTTGATGGGGATGATGATGATGGTTGCGAGGATGAGCGACCCTCCTATCCCGATGATGATGGCGAGGAACGCGATGAGCCCGGTCCTGATGATGAGTCCTTTCCTGGCCGCCTCGATCTGGCCGATGATGCTCTTCGTGCTCACGCCGAGCCTGACCATTCCGTTGTAGTAGACCCCTTTCTGGGAGCTTCGGTAGACGATCGGCTTGAAGAAGAGATATGCCTCCGTGGTAAGGTCGAAATTTTCCACGCTGAATTCGGGAATCGTGTGGATCGCTGAACCAACCTCGTTCAGGCGGTTGGTCAATTCTATCTCGAGGGACTGGATCTCGTCCTGGAGCGCGCTCAACGCCGCGCGGGTCTCAGGATCCTCGCCCCTGATGAGCCTGCTGACGAGGGGCCGCGTCTGTTCGTTCAGGCGCTCCATCTCCGCCACGATTCCCGAAACAGCGGCCGACGCCGCGGCGTCGATCTCGTTCTTCAGCGTCTCGATCTCCGGCGTCACCTCGTCCTCGAGGTAAGAAAGGCCGGGAATCAGGGCATCTCCATCGATCTTCTCCAGGATCGAAGGATCATCGCTCGCCCAGACATATTCGAAGCGGGTGGGATCCTGCGATCCCTCCCCGGTGATGGTCACGAAGAGAGAGTCGGTCATGGCGGAACGCTGGTTGGGCAGGAGGCGGAGTTCCAGCGTTCTCTGGAGGGGCAGATAGGTTCGCGCCCCTGCGGCGAGGCTCTCCAGGAGAACCTCAGCCTGCTTCCTCAATCCCTGGGCGAGATTCTGCTGCTGGGTTTCGATCATGAAGGTCCCGAGAGGAATCGACACGAGAAGAACCACAGCGAAGATGAGGGATGTCACGAGAACGGAGAATTTGACCCGTAGTCCCATACCGCGCTTTTTCATAACAGCTATCCTTTTCCGCTTTTCTTCGGGAGAAAGCGTCTTTCCCGCGATGAGTGCGATGACCGTGCGTTCAAGGTTTTTCCCCTCCGCGACAACCGTGGGTATCCTGACCATGGAGAAAACGGCCATGGCCGCCAGGAAAAGCATGACCGCAGCAAGGATGATCGTATTGAAGGGCAGGAACGCGCCCTTCCGCACCACCGGCTTCCATGTCCCGGAGGAAACGGCGGAGAAATCTCCGAATTTAACCGTTCCCGACGCGTCCAACCGAACCGTCTGGCCTGAAAAATACGTGCCTCGCTTTGGATGGACGAGGCCGATCCGGTAGGTCCCCTCCGAGATCTCCTCGATCCTCGGTCCGTCGATCGTTTCATCGGTCAGGACCCTGAAGAGCCCCGAATCCCGCGAGAATGTATAGAGATAGGGAGGGGATCCGTCGTCGTCCAGGATGACATCGCTGATCGTCCCCTCGGTAAGAAAGCCCC
>CAZPZF010000149.1:3869-8524 GCA_964590705.1 uncultured Spirochaetales bacterium
TGCCGATAATCCGCATGGCCACCGTTCCCATTTCGTCCTGGCTCACCCTGAGCGAAGAGATCCTGGTCACCGGTATGTACTTGTTCAGCCGGAATAGGAGCTGCTCGGGCGCACCCACATTCCCGACCGAGTCGACCGCCGAGACGGAAAGTGCCCACAGGCCGTTGTCCGCATTGTAGAGATCGAGGCCGCCCGTGGTAACGAGGATGGTTCCGGAAGGCTCCCGCGGTTGCGGAGGCTCGGCGAATTCCATCGTCGAAGGCCCGAGGCGCCTGAGGCTGTAGCTGTACCCGGCTATGTCGTCATCCCCTGACGGCGGATCCCACCGAAGGCGGACGGTGTTGGAAAGAAGGAATCCCATTTCGTCGAATTCCGGGCTCGGAAAACGTACTTTCCCTGGAGGCGTTGTGTCGCGGAAGACCCGGATGGAGGCGGTCTTGGACCAGTTGCCCGCGTAGTCGATGGCCCTGATGTGGAAGTACCACCATCCATCCGTTTCCGCTGAGAAGCTGCCCTGGAGGGTGCTTCTCAGGCTTCGCAGCCTTTTTTCTGGTTCTCCCGCAGGATCGGTGTCAAAGGTATAGGAAAACCCGAGGAGCCCCGAGGAATCCTCCGGTTCGTTCCACCGCACGATGTATGTGTCCTGTCTGTGGTGCCGGTCCTGCGTAAAGTTCACTCCGCGCGGCGTTGGCGGCGAAACCGTCTTGTCCGTCTCGAGGAAGATGAGCCTAGATCTCGCTCCCGTCTGGTTTTCCCAGAAGACGTAGAGATCGCCCTCGTGGGAAACGGGAGTCCCGAAGATGGAAGACCCGGAGAGATCCCTGCTCAAGTCGCTCTCCCGCCACTGCCGGCCGTCCCGTACGGCAAAGATGACGTGGTCGTCTCCCGCCCGGTTGTCGAACCAGAGGAGAACCGGTTTGGAACCGAATACGGCAATCTGCGGGTAGTTGCAGGTCATGGGCCCTTCAGCAACCCGTTGGGGTTCCACGGCGCGGGTTCCGTCCTCCCGAATCTCCATGTAGTAGACCTGCGGATAATTCCGCCGGAGTCTGCGTTCCCACGCGACGGCGATCGTGCCGTTCAAACCGATGATGAACGGTCGCTGATTGTCGAAGGTCCGGAAGGTTACCCCCTCGCCCGATTCCGGATCGACGTAATCGGTTAGAAGCACAGGAGCACTCCACGTCCGCCCTCCGTCCCGGCTCGTTTTGAGGTAGAGCTGAAAATTGGCCGGTCGTTCCGTGAGGTCGAGGACTTGGAAGACAACGTACTCCCTGCCCCTGTGAGACGCGTGGTGCGGGAGGAAGTTCTGCGAAAGCTCGGGCTCGGAGACGAGCGGAGTAAACGAGGACCATGCGGTTCCCGAAGCGCTTGAAACCGAATAGGAGATCGCGGAACTCGTGACCCCGGTCGCTTCGGCGCGGTATTCCTGGGTTCCGTAGAGGATCAGCTCCCCGTCCTCCTTCACGAAGAGACGCGGCGAAAACACTGCCTTTGCCGAAGGGACGGTAGCGGACAGGGCGAATTCTCCCTCGCCGCGGCGAAGCGTCAGGATCTTCATGGCGGCGTCCGAATCCGCGTAGGCAATGAAGACATCCCCCCACGCGTCAACCGCGAGGCTCGCGATCCTCGCCTCGTTTCCCACGAACGCGATCGGTCCGGCGAACCTTCTCTTTTCCTCCCAGATTCCCGTTCCGCGCCTGAGCATGAGATTAAGATAGACGACGCCTCCATCCGGATTGGTCCTGACGAATTCCTGTGTGAGAACGGCCAGTGTGTCTCCGCCCGTCGCGACCTGGGGAATCCGTGATTCTCCGGAAGTGAGAACCCTTGGCAGTTCCCAGAAGAACTCCTGGGCGCTGATCTGCGCGGATCCCATCGCGGCGAGGAACAGGATAATACAGATCGCGGCCCGAGGCAGCCGGCCGAACAGAGGTATCCAACTGCTCGCCTGCCCCCGCTTTCGAGTACCGCTCTTCGTTCCCGTCACTTCCTGGCCTCTATGCTGTTCTTGAGTTCGAGAAGCTGGGGATTCCGGGCGTACCGGGGATCCTGGAGGAGGCGGTCGATGATGATTCCCGCCTCAAGGTAGCGTTGCTGCAGATAGAGGTTTTCCGCCTGTCTGTACTGCTCCATGGCGGCCGAGGAGAGAACGACCGTCACTCCTCCGCCCGCGTCACGGTTGATCCTGTCCTTGAGGCTGACCGCCTCCGCGTTGTCCGGGTTCAGCTTGATGGCCGCCTCGAGATACTCCAAAGCGAGAGGGAATTGGGCGCGGAGGTTCCTGCGCACGATGTCGTACGCGTTGTTGTACAGTTCCCGTGACCGCGAAAGGGCTGCGGGGTCGGGAGGTGGGAGCCTGAGTCCGGCCGCTATCTCGGCGCGATAGATGGATGCGCTGAGTCCGGGATACGAAGGGTTGATCGCCCGAAGATCCTGGAATTCGATGAGAGCTTCCTGCGGGTTTCTCTGCATCTTCGCCACCGCCGTATTGTATCTATCCGCGAAGTACTGGTCAAAATTTTTCTTGTCCGAAAGTTGGAGAATCTGAAGATACAGAACGCCCGCTTCCTTGTTCATCGGGAAAGGCTGCTGCACGAGGGAGATGTTCTGCTTCGCCTCCTCGAATAGGGTCATTGCCCGTTGTTGGTCCCCCTGCTCGAGCGCTTTCTTCCCCTCCAGATACTTCATGCGCGCGGCGTTGAGGTACCCCATCATTTCGGAATAGAGCGGGTCGGTTTGGGCGATCACCCTTCCGGACTCGATAGCTAGGGCTGTGTTCACGTAGCCGATCCATGTCTCTATCTCCTGGGTTTTTTCGGGGTTCGTGGTCTTCCACTTGCTCTGCGCGCTCAGGAAAAAGGTCTGAGCCTGTAGAAAATTCCCCTGCGAGTACGCCGAACGACCCTGGTTGATCAGCTGCCTGACCTCCCGGACGATCATTTCGTTGGCGAGCCTGTTGATCTCGCGGGAGATCTCCGGCACCCGTACATCCCGGAGAGCCCTGATCAGGTCGTCCTCCCGGTACTGCAGCGATTGATCGAGTTTCTGGACGGCGAGGGTGAGCCGCTCTTCGGCACGCACGAACTCGCTTCGCTTGAGGAGGAATTCCGCCTCGGAGATCCTGTCCAGTGCTTCCTGCCTGTATCGCTCTGCCTGAAAGAGAAGATCGTTCGCTGACGAGATGAGAACGGGGATCGCTTGGCTGAGCTGGTCCATCCTCTTTTTAAGATCGGCAAGACGCGTCTCCTCAGCGGCCATTTCGGGGCCAGCGCGGATCGGCTCGTCCTCAAGCGCGATGGATCGGGACACCTCGCCGATGTACGCGGTTAGTTCGCTGAGCGAGGCCGTGGCGTTCTTGAAGGAGTCGGCCGCCCGATCCGGATATCGCGCAGTCACCGTCTCTGGAACTCCCTCGGATACGATCTCTTTTGGGATTCCGGCGATCAGTCCCTTTCCCCGCTCGACAATGTCGGAAACCGCTGCAAAGCGTCTCTCAGCTTCTCCGATGCGGAGGGAGTAGATTCCCCCCGTTATCTTCACTTCCTCAACAAGGGCCAGCCGCGTGCCGTTTTCAACGCGCTCCAAGACTCCAAGGCCGAAGACGCCGGCCGATTCATAATCGTATCCCGAGGACTTCAGCGCGTCGATACGGGACATGGTGTTCCGCATGATCTCGCGGCAACTCCCGAACTCACGACGAACCTCCCGCACCTCGTTCCGCAGGACGGTAAGGGCGCTTTCCTCGACCGCCGTTTCCCTTCTTCTCGCGATGTCCGAAAGGGCGCCGTTCAAGCGCATGATGAAGATGAGCTGATCCATCGCAGCGGCCGCCTGCTGGTACTTTACGAGGACGGGAAGGTGACTGGAGATGATCTGGGCCCCCTTCGCGGAAAAGGAGAGGTTCTTGTCGATGTATACCCTTGATCCCCAGAGGGATTCAAGCGTGGCTCCCTCGCGCGCAAAGGAGGCGGCGTTTGCGAATGCGGCACGGCCCTCATCCCAACTCTCACGGGCAGCGGCCTCCTGTCCTGCGGCATAGGCCGATTCGAATGCCTTCCCGACCGCGGCGATCGCTTTCGTGTAAGACCTGGTGATGAAAGAGTCCAGGCTCCCGATGATCCCTTCGGCTTTTTCCGCCTTCGTCCTCCCCTGGGAGAGAAAGGTGAGGTAGCTGAGATGATAGACCTCCTTTTCCGTGCCCCGCTGCGCCTTGATCGCCTCGTTCAGGACCCTCATCAGGGTCGATGAATCGCTGATCGTCTTCCTGCTCCGATGGATGATCAGGAACAGATCCGCGTATTCGCGAACAGCACGGGAAAGAGAATCGGAATCTCCCCTTTCGGCCGCGTTCGCGAGAATGGCTTCCGCTGCAAGCAGATCGGAAAAAGCCTTCCGCGCCACCGACGCGGTATCCGCGATCCGCTTCCGTTCCCTTTCCACCTGGTTCACGATGAGATTGCTGTAATTTTCCCCCTCGAAGATATCCAGCGAAAGATCGAAGCCGGAGAGGTAGGTGGTTATCGCGTCGCTGTAGGCTCCAGCATCGTTCTGAGCCTCGGCAGCAGCCATGATCCCCAGGAATCTATTCTGGTTATAGACGAATCCTGCGGCCTCGCGCGCCGAAAGGAGGGGCGGGACCCAGTACGGGTCGC